>NZ_JAVRCP020000005.1:0-256884 GCF_034530675.2 Nostoc sp. DedVER02 | reverse complement strand
CAACAGTCAAGGTGGTTAGGACATCAACAGATGATGAAACTTAGACACAAAAAGACTTTTCACCCAGTCCCCAGTCCTCAGTCTCCAGTCCCTTGCTATAAAAGTGGTTTTTGTAGGTCGGGTTGAGGTAATGCATCACCCAACCTACACTTACACTTAGGTCGATCAAAGCTTAGAAAAATTAAGGTTTTTCCAGGAAATTTAAAGTACCATTACCACCATCCTTACCAACAGCAGGAATTTCCAGTAGTTCATCTGTGGCTTTGCCACTACCGTCATTGATAACGGATGTAGAGCTACCTGGATGTCCATTGGGGACGAACAGTTGCGGATGGTCAAAAGGCGCTTTTTCATGCCGAACTCGGTCATCAGTCAGACTTTTTAAAAAGGCGACCAATTGCTGTTTTTCTTCCTCTACAAGACCCAATGGGGGAAGAAGGCCAAAGTCACCACCCCGATTGTAAAAATCAACCACTTGCTCTAAGGTCGCGTAACCTCCATTGTGGAAGTAAGGAGCAGTGAGTTCTACATTGCGAAGTCCAGGTGCTTTAAAAGCTCCGGCTGGAAAAATAGTTTCACTAGAATCCAATGGTGGAGTGAGGGTGGGAGGATTTTCACCAAGGAGGAGTTGAAATTTCCCCAACTGAGCTAATCGTACTTCTGAAAGCGGATTACCGAAAGCGTCATTACTACCTAAACTCGGATCGTCTGTAACAGGTGTAACACCGATATTAAAGAACCCATTGTCTTCAGCGGATCTTGCACCAAATGGCGCACGTTTGAGCCGTCCGTCTTTAGCAACACTGCTTACTGAAGCAGCTGTTAATTCCGATCCAGCATGACAACCAATACACAGACCTTTGCCCTCAAACACTTGTTTACCTTTTTGCTGTTCAAGAGTTAGGGGAGCCTTTCCTTCTAAAAACTGATCAAAAGGCGTATCATTAGCAATGAGTGTAGACTCGTATAACTGAACTGCTAGCCCAAAGAATAGCGAGAAGTTATACTCCATCAAGGTGTACTCATTAGTATTCAAGGAGCGATCGGGCTTTTTGATAAAAGTCCTTCTACCTTCAGCATCAACTTGGATAAGTCGATTAGACTTCCACCACTCAGACTTGAAGGCATCTTGAATCAGCTGCTCATAGGTTTTATCTTTGAGTCCAGGTTTGGGCGATCTACTATCTGCACCTAACACGCTGTCTTGTGGATGCACAACCTGCTTACCTAACGGTCTGAGAGGTAATAACTTTTTCGCAAGTTTTCGAGGGAGCTTTTTACCCTTGCTAGCGCTGACGGATCTTTTGTCAATTCGCCCGAACTTATCACCAATTTCTTGAAAAGTCCGACCATCAGCAGACGACTCAAAGGAACTAAGTGGCGGGCCTACTGCTTGGGATGCCAAAGATGAATTCTTCAGACTGATTTTGACAAATTCTAGTTGACTTGGGTTTGCAGCTTTGGCGATCGCAGCGTTAGGATCTCTTAAACCGAAGGGATTCACCCCATTAAATATGTTTTGTGCCCTTCCATCCCAAAAGTTACGAAAGTTAAATGCTGCATCAATCACGCTTGGGGTGTTACGCGGCTCGACGCGGCGCACATTAACGCCTCCCACGTTAAACACTGCATCTGGCTCGTTTGTTACTTGGTCTTGTGCATTACCAGGTCTGACATCAACAAATTTAGTATTGAAGATCCCTTGAGATGAACTGACATCATTACTATGGAACGGAAAATCTTCTGGTTTTAGTTGATAATTTGGTAAACCGCCAACATTAAAAACCGTATCTGGATTCTCTGTACCATCAGAGTTAATCCGCAAAAGTCCAGGAGCAATCTGATTTTTGGATCTATTGTCGGCTCCAGCATGGAAGTGACAACTAGCACAGGCGGTTATTCCGTCGCTCCCAACCTGCATATCCCAAAAAAGAGTTTTTCCTAACTTGATAGCGGCTACTTTGTCTTTTACAAAGTCTCCAAGATTGTCAGGCTCAGGAACCGATATGCTTTTGAGTGAAGCTATTGACGGCGTAACCTGTGCGGATACAGTATTTCCAGCTATTACTGCCGCCATAATAATGACAGCAATTGTTAAAGTCTTGGAAAATCTTGATCTCAAATAGTTAAGCTTGCTATCTTTAAATCTCCACTTTTGGCGCTTTATTTTTGTCACCAAAGATTTGAATAAGAATCGATCTTTTGAGATCAGTAGCAAGTAAATTGATAAGCCTGTAATAAAGATTACTAAGCTTAATATGGGTATAATCCCCATAGTTTTTGTAATAGAATAACACCTATATAAGTATATACTTACGTAGTACTTTTAAATATAATATTCATATAAAGTAACTAATCAATTTACAAACTTTATGTAAACAAAAAGTGTCATAAGGCTAACAATAAATTCAGTAAGGTAGATAAAATGTTATACATTTAATTTGCATTATCTAAACTGTTAGGATGATTTCTCAATAAGAGCTTGATAAAATGTTAGATATGCAAATCAGCAAAAATTTACTTGTTAGGGTAATAATTGTTGAATCAATAGGACATTTCCCTAGTGTGGCTACTAAAGTCTCATTCATATTCAATCTAACTTTTCCCATAAGGCAATCTGGTAGTGATGCGTTCAGGGTTTCCTCTAAGAAAATGAAAAGGGCGATCGCTGAAAGGATAATGCGTTTTTTACTCTTTGAGATTAATCGCCCGATCGCGAAAATAACTGTTGAAGTGCGCCGTTCTTAGAGGATGCATGGCGATCGCTCCCCCTCACAACTCTCAAACCCTGCGAAAATCCCTGTATCAAATATACCAACTACCATGTCTGGCAAAGGATTTGGTCAATGTAAACCCACAAAAATAGTACAAAAAGCATCCTGCAATTATTGCTAGTAGGGACTCGGAGCCGGTTCTCCCACACTGTTAGTCCAGATGTCGTCTGGCAGCGATCGATCGCGGTGACATACCCGATCGAGGTCAGGATACGTGATTGTGTCTACTGCCGCTCGGTTGCCGACTACTAGGCATCGCGTTGCCTTGGCGCTGCGATTCTCAAGGAAGTGACCTACCGCCACTCCTGCTTGAAAAGTTGCAGCGTCGCCAGGACGTAATACAGTCTTTGTGTCTCCTTCAATGAGCGTGATCTCGCCTTCGAGAACATAGACCATTTCATCCTCAGCACTATGCCAATGCTTGATAGATGAACAAGAGCCAGGTTGCAGAACTTCGATGAACGCGCCAAACAGGGTAAGCCCTCCTGCTTCGCTGATCCAGAGGGTGCGATTTGGCTCGTGCGCGGTGTGAGAAGGGCTTTCCTCTACGACGAAAAGATCGGGAGTGATAACAGTCATACTGACACCTTTAGGAATTCTGGGGCATATATCTATTCCATTATGTCTACTAGTCTGGCAAGGGAATTTTGCGTGGTGGCAAGTTATCGGGCAGAGGTGTCCAGAGGCAGATACCGTTGGCTAAATATTACTTAGCATAAAAACGGTAGATTTATCGTGTAATACATGGAAACAATAGCTATAGCTTACTGTGTATTACATGAGAAGAAAAAAACTAAGTTAACTGCCTCAATTATCAATAAACTAGTAGTTCGCCAAGTGAACTTGGCGGGGTAAAGGGGAAGGGGGAAGGGGTAAAGGGTTTAAATCCCTTGCCCTTTTCCCTTTCCCCAATCAAGAGTCCTCACTTAGCATTTTTGGGTTGGCAGACTACTAGAAGAAATACTTGTGGCAAATCAGATATGTTTTAATTTATCATCAGCCCTACTTTGAGTAGGATATTAGAATGTCACTACATCAAAGTTCTGGTCGCTGGCGCTTAGGGCTAGCATTATCGCTATTGACGGTCTTATTGTGGGGAATTTTACCTATTGCTCTGGCAATAACTCTGCAAGTGCTTGATGTCTATACCGTTATTTGGTTTCGCTTTTTAGTATCATTTTTGTTACTTGCCCTGTATTTAGGAATACATGGTAAATTACCAAAGTTAGAACAACTGCATTCTGCTTCTTGGAAATTATTAGCGATCGCTACACTATTTTTAGGGATTAATTACTTTTTTTTCATGCAAGGTTTAGCACTAACATCACCTGCTAACGCTGAAGTTCTCATTCAATTATCTAGCCTTCTATTAGGTTTCGGAGGGTTAGTGATTTTTAAAGAACGTTACCATCTGTATCAATGGATTGGTGTCAGTGTAATGATTTGTGGTTATGTTTTATTTTTTCGTGAACAACTAACAAATTTAATTACAGCGCATGGCACATATATACTAGGTAGTATTTTGATTGCTCTAGGAGCGACGGCTTGGGCGATTTATGCTTTAGCACAAAAGCAGTTATTACAATCTTTATCTTCCCCCAGCATCATGTTAATTATTTACGGGGGGTGTGCTTTATTATTCACTCCTCTAGCCAGAGTAAAATCACTTTTTCTACTTGACCCTTTCCATTTAGGAATGTTGGTTTTTTGTGCTTTGAATACTTTAATCGCTTACGGTGCTTTTGCGGAATCGTTAGAACATTGGGAAGCATCACGAGTAAGTGCAGTATTAGCTTTAGCTCCCATTGTGACATTAATCTTAGTTGCAGTTGTATCAGTCATTGCACCTACTTGGATACCAGCAGAACACTTCAGTTTTATCGCAATATTAGGAGCGGGTTTAGTAGTTACAGGCTCAGTAGCGATCGCACTGGGAAAAGCTAATTAATAGGAATAAGTTTCAGAATTTTTACTGATTATTTCCATCTAGTGAATTTGTACCATCTTTAAAGCTACAACATAAACACTGAGGCAGAGTATTTTTTATTTGTTATGATTTGATAGTGAAGGCAAACTACGGGGTCAGCTTCTTGTAAGAGAAATATTTTACCCATCTATGTGACTCTGTAGTATCTGATTTTTGATTTTATAGCCAAAAAAATTCTTGAAGAAGAATTCAACAATCAGAATTTAGGAGTCAGATAAAGCTTTCTACATTCGCAAGTCATACATAATTCATACTGAATCATAACGACTGACTCCTAAATTCTGTTTTGATAAAATTGAGGCTAAAAACTTTAAGTAAACTAAGCAGGGTGTCCGAATAACTACCAAAGCCAACACTTGATAAAACAAGATCACCGAAACAGTTGAGCGATGAATAGTTTGTTTGGTAAATGGGCCAGCAGCCTAAGAAAAAATTCCCTATTGCTGGTTCTTTCAACACTGCTGCCAATGTTTGGAATTAGTAATTCTGTTTTGGCAGCAGAGCGGATTTATGCATCTTATTCAGCTTTAGAGCTTTCCATTTCAGTTAACACTTTAGAAAACTATGCCAAAACAGGCGTAATTAACGAAGACTTGGCAGCGTATCAGCAATATCTGCCTCTAGAACAGCTTCAAGAATTGCGGCAGATTTTACTTGAACGCGTGAAAGTTACTCCAGTAGTACTTTCGCAACTTCTCTACACACCGCAAGGAGAATTTTTACTGCATCGGTTGGCACAAGTTATTAAAACCAATCAACCAGGATTTGGTAATTTGCGTTCAGCGCTAATTTCAGCCTCTGCTGAATCGGGAGGCTTGACACTTTTGAACGTGTTGCGTAAGTATCCCAACAGCAGCATTCATCTTGATGTCGCAGGGACTTTAGAAATAGCTACAGAATTGGAGAAACTTGTTAACCAAACCCATAGTGCGATCGCAGCAGTTTCTCAAGAGTCTAAAATAGAAGCTGCTAGCATTTCACAACCAAATTTCTCACAATTACCTAATTTAAAGGTTCCGGGCAAGTTTAAGTCGCAAAAATACACCTTAAAGTTTTTCGACTCAAAGCGCAATCGGCTTTTATTGACTGATGTTTACATTCCTAATGAAAAGAAAACCGCACCCGTAATTGTGATTTCTCACGGCTTGGGTTTAGATAGTAGCAACTTTCAATATATAGCTACGCACCTATCTTCTTACGGATTTGCCGTTGTCGTTCCCAATCATCCTGGTAGCGATGCTAGACAATTGCGTTCTCTACTAAAGGGACGCGACAATGAAATAGCAGAACCAAGTGAATTCAAAGACCGACCTTTGGATATCACATATATACTGAATCAATTGGAAAAAGATAATCAATCTGATTCACGGTTTAAAGGTCGCTTAAATCTGCAACAAGTCGGAGTATTTGGTCAATCTTTGGGAGGCTACACAGCCTTAGCCCTAGCAGGCGCTAAAATCAACTTTGAGCAGCTAAAACAAGACTGTCAACCAGCAGCACTACAAAAAACCTGGAATATGTCTTTACTGCTCCAGTGTCGCGCTTTAGAATTGAGCATTAGCAAGTCTGGCAAGGATTATAACCTGCGGGATGAGAGAGTGAAAGCTGCGATCGCAGTTAATCCTATTACTAGTTCTATTTTCGGCAAAGCTGGCTTAAGTCAAATCAAAACTCCAGTAATGATTGTCAGCAGTAGTGATGATACCGTTGCACCAGCTTTATCTGAGCAAATTCTACCTTTCTCCTGGTTTGCAAACTCACAAAAGTATCTCGTGACGCTTGAAGGTGGCACTCACTTTTCCACCATTGGTAATGGCAACCCTGCAAATCAACAAGTAGCATTACCTGCCGATATGATTGGTGATGCTTCTCAAGCGCGTCGCTACATGAATGTTTTGAGTTTACCTTTCTTCCAAACCTACGTTGCAGGAAAGCCGCAATACACCCCTTATCTAAACGCCGCTTACACTCAAAGTATTTCTAGTAAGTCTCTTGGTTTGAGTCTCGTCAAGTCATTAAATACAACCGAATTAACACAATTACTGGATATAAAAGGAGCCAAAACTGTAAAAAAAAAGTTCCCAACACCATAGTCAGCTTCGGATTTTGGATGTTGGATATTGGTGTTGCATTGCTGCATGTGATGATTTTTATTTGATTTGAACAGACGTAATTAATTACATCTGTGAAGTTTATTTGCGTCTTTATAAAATCAGAGGCTCAATTCTTGCTTGCACTTCTTCAATTAGAGCCTCTTCAACTTTTTCTACAAACAAAACCTTTCTAACTTTCCAGTCCAGTGATTTGATCTGATCGGCTAGCACTACGCCACTAGTTATCATTTTGCCAGGAAGCGGAACCTCAAAGTTAAGACCTTTTTTTTGATTAGTAATTGGACAAACTATAACAATAGAAACCATTCGATTGTATTTTTATGGCGACATAACTAAAAAAGAACGATAGCCGATTTGCTCACGCTCTTGAGGTTGTAGTTCAGCATTAAGTGTTTCAGCAATATCTTCAAATGATATTCCTGATGTTTTTAGTGCTAATACACGTCGGATAGAATCAGCCCTAATTTGCTTTGTAGTTCCACAGTCTAACTTGACAATATCACCCCTATCTGGAACGTATGGTTTAACTATCAAACTTCATTCCCCACAGCAGATCCAGTATCTATTTCAGAATAGAAATTATCTGGAGTCATACCTTCCAATAATTCATCAAGGGTATATTTTTTTCGCTGCTGCGGCGTGATTACAATACTATTGCCTGAGACACTGAAAGTTATGTCTGTCCCCTCTTTTAGATTAACTTGTTATGGAAGCGGTAACATACTCTACCCGATCTTCTAATTATTTGCCCTTACCTACTTACCTCGAAAAACCATAACAAGCACAGATGATATGCGATCGCATTCATCCTTATCAGCATATACTTTAAAGAAATGTGACATTTAATTGCGCTATTGTAAAATTCAGCTTTACATAAGTTGATTTATGAGCCAGCCTAAAAATACTACTGCCCAAGCGACTGCTCTGACTAACCACGATCACAAACCTATTCATATACCTGGCTCTATTCAACCTCATGGTGTACTACTAGCACTCAGTACTCAGCTAGAGATACTGCAAGTTAGCAACAATACCCAAGCATATTTAGGTAAAGAGCCAGAAGATTTGCTCGGTAAGCCGTTGAGCTATTTACTCGAAGTTCAACAAGTGGAAATTGTAAAGCAATGCTTGGCAAAAAAAATTGGCAATGCGAATGCTTTTAAAGTATCAATAAATACTTTAGATCAAGAACGAGATTTTGATGCGATCGCTCATCGTACAGAAGAGGCTGTGATTTTGGAGTTAGAACCGACAGCCTCAAAATCTGAAGTGAGTTTCTTAGACTTCCATGCTTTGGCAAGTGTTGCGATCGCAAAAATGCAAAGGACATCAAACCTGGTAGAATTTTTGCATCTAGTGGCTGAAGAAGTCCAAAAAATCATCGGTTTTGATCGGGTGATGGTCTATCAATTTGATGAGTCGGGAGCGGGTTCTGTTGTTGCAGAAGTTAAACGGGAAGATTTATCACCTTATTTAGGACTCCACTATCCCGCTACAGATATTCCAGCGCAGGCTAGAGAGTTATACACGCGCTGCTTTCTCCGATTTCTTCCTGATTTGACGGCTGAACCTATCCAGCTAATTCCAACGCAAAATCCGATAACACATCAGCCTCTTGATTTAAGCTACTCTGTGCTACGGAGTTTTGATTGGTGTTGTGCTGAATATCATCAAAATATGGGAGTGAAGGGTCTTTTAGTAATTTCACTCATTCAAGATCAAAAGCTTTGGGGATTAATATCTTGCCATCATCAAACGACAAAGTATATTTCTTATGAAGTACGCAAGATGTGCGAATTTTTGGGACAAATTGTGTCTTCAGAATTAGCGCACAAAATTAGTAATTCAGAATGGGACTATAAGGTAAAGCTCAAATCCCTACAGTCGGAGTTTTTAGAGTCTATTTCCCAAGCAGACAATTTTATCGATGCCTTAATAAAACCCGAAATCCGCTTGCTGGATTTTGTCAGTGCCTCTGGAGCAGCGGTTTGTCTGGATAATGAAATTAACCTCGTGGGAGTAACACCAAATATAGATGAGGTGCGGGCGTTAATAGAATGGGCAGATAATCAAGTTAGTGACAACTTGTTTTCTACCGATTCTCTACCGAAGCTTTACCCGGAAGCGCTGATATTTAAAGATACTGCTAGTGGTTTGTTGCTGCTGCGAATTTCTAAAGTCCAGCGCTATTATATTCTTTGGTTTCGCCCTGAAGTCATCCAAACGGTACACTGGGCAGGAAATCCACAAGAATCAATTCAAGCCCAGACAGATGGTAACTTTAGCCTACCTGTGCGAAAATCTTTTGCAGAATGGCAAGAAACAGTTAGATTAACTTCTCTACCTTGGAAAGCTTGCGAAGTTGAGAGTGCGATCGCTCTGAGTAATGCGATCGTTGGTATTGTCCTCTCAAAAGCGGATGAATTAGCGAAAATTAACTTGGAGTTAGAACGTAGCAACCAAGAACTAGCATCCTTTGCCTACGCCGCTTCTCACGATCTCAAAGAGCCTTTGCGGGGCATTTATAACTTTTCTACGGTGCTGCTAGAAGACTATGCCCAAGTCTTAGATGATGATGGAATTGAGTGCTTGCAAACAGTAGTGTCCTTATCTGTACGCATGGAAACTCTGATTAATGCTTTGCTGCGACTCTCGCAGTTAGGACAAGCACATCTGAGAGAGCAAGCAACCGATCTCAACGAATTGCTCAACCAAGTAATTGATGTTTTTCGTGCGAGTCGCCAAGACTCTGGGCTTGTGGATATTCGCATTCCCCGTCCTTTACCAACCATTCAGTGCGATCGGGTTCTTGTTAATGAAGTCTTCAGTAACCTGCTTGGCAATGCATTCAAATACAACGATAAAGCAGAGCAATGGGTTGAGATTGGCTACTTAGATGAGGGACTAGGGAGTAGGGACTGGGGACAAGGGGACAAGGGGACAAGGGGACAAGGGGAAAAGGAGAATACCCAATCCCCAATCCCCAATCCCCAATCCCCAATCCCCAATCCCCAATCCCCAATCTTTTATATCCGAGATAACGGTATTGGCATTCCACAGCATCACCTAGAAACTATCTTTAGATTATTCAAGCGCCTGCATTCCCAGGAAAAATACGGTGGAGGAGCAGGTGCAGGATTAGCTATTGTTAAAAAGATTGTTGAGCTTCATAACGGCCGAATTTGGGTTGAATCTACTGTAGGCGTTGGCTCTATTTTCTATTTCACGCTGGAATAGTTTAATATAGTAACCAAATATATATTTTTGTTAAGCTCTTTTAAGACCACGAATGATAAAAAAACTTCATGAACCTCTGCTTGTTGTTGAGGACAGCAATGAAGATTTTCGGATGCTACAACGTCTGATGCGGCTCATGTCTGTCCAGAACCCCATACATCGTTGTACTAATGGGGATGAGGTTTTAGAGTTCCTGTATCGACAGGGGAGCGATGCCCATAGCAAAGGCGAAAACTTACCCAACTCTAAAGTAGCATTACGACCCTCTGTAATCTTGCTCGATCTGAATTTGCCAGGTATCGATGGCCGTGACATTTTAGATCGGCTCAAGCAAGACAAGAGTTTCAAGGAAATCCCCATCGTTGTTTTTACCACATCATCTAACCCCAAGGATATTGAGTTGTGCTACCAAAAGGGTGCAAATGGATATCTGGTAAAGCCGATGGATGCTCAGGAACTAAAAAAGACGATCCAGGCATTTGTGGACTACTGGCTTGAAGCCAATATGCCGCCAGTGTTGGATTAATTTTTTTATTGTCCGTTGCTGAGATAGTAGAAAAAAAGGATAATAAAAGAGACGGCTCAGAGGGCACGAAGACATTTACCTCTTTGAGTCACTGTGTCTGCTTGTCTCTTTTAAATTCTTTTTCTCCATTTTTTTGTTTTTCAGTATTTGATGTTTCTTTAGGATTACTAAAGAATTTAAATTTTATTTACACTTATTTTATATTATTTTTAGAATTATGCAATAAAAACTAATCTGGATAAAAGGGATCTACATTCCCAATCCTCATACTTGTATATGTTGGACATAAGGACGCTACTCATCATTGATGATTGTGCAGCAGATCGGAAAATCTATCGCCGATATCTGTTGAAAGATCCGCATCAGTCCTACCAGATTTTTGAGGCAGACTGTGCTGAAGAAGGACTTGCTTTGTGCAAAAAAATCCGTTGCGATGCGATTCTGCTGGATTTTTGCCTACCTGATATGAGTGGGATCGAACTATTCGATCGGATGCAGCAGGAGATATTTAAGACTTCTGTACCTGTAATTATGTTGACAGGGCGGGGTGATGAAGAGATCGCTGTGCAGGTGATGAAACGAGGTGCGCTGGATTATTTGGTTAAGCACAATCTGACACAAAATGTACTGCAATTAGCAGTCCGCAATGCGATTGAGCGATCGTGCTTGCAAGCCCAACTCAGCAAAACTCAGGAACGACAACGCTTAATTGCCACAACTGCTTTACGAATTCGCCAGTCTCTTAACCTAGAGCAAATTTTGAATACGGCTGTAGCAGAAGTACAGCAACTTTTGAAGTGCGATCGCGTAATGGTTTATCAGTTCGCCCCAGATACCGAGGGTAAGATAGTTGCCTCATCAGTTGAGTCATTCCGCACTGTGGCATTGTGCGATCGCGTCGGGGATCGGGGGCTGGGGGCTGGGGACTGGGGACTGGGGACTAGGGACAAGGGGACGAGGAGACAAGGGAGACAAGAAGACAGAGAACTGATGAATAGGGAAGACGTTTCCCAATGCCCAATGTCCAATTCCCAATTCCCAATTTCCAATTCCCAATCCCCAATCCCTTATATTTATGAACTTGGGTTGTGTAATTGTATCAGCCTGAAAGAGCAATTTAATACTCAGGCAAATTTGGTGGTTCCCATTAATTTGAGTAACAATGGCAACCCAACTCCCAAGCTTTGGGGTTTGTTGATTGCTCACCATAATTCTGAGGAACGACAATGGCAAACTGATGATGCAGAAATGCTCAATGAAGTTTCGGTACAGTTAGCGATCGCTATCCAACAAGCTGAATTGCTAGCTCAAACTCAAGCAGCCCTTGTCAAAGAAAAGCAACTCAATGTATTTAAATCCCAAATTATTGCAACGGTTTCTCACGAGTATCGAACGCCGCTAACTTCAATTTTGGCGGCTGCATCAACTTTGACAAAACATAGCCAGCAACTGGATGAGTCTAAACAACAGAGGTTTCTAGGAATTATTGAACAGAAAGCAAAGTATATGTCCAAACTCGTGGATAATATGCTTCTGGTTAACCAATTTGAACTAGAAAAACCCAAATTTAAGCCAATTCTGCTTGATTTACTGCAATTTTTTGCCGATCTGATCGAACAAGAGCGAGAAACAACAGGCGATCGCCACGAATTAATTTTTCAAATTACTGGGCATACCCAAGGCTTTTGGGGCGATCGCGGGCTTTTGCAGCAAATTTTTATTAACTTAATGTCTAATGCAATTAAGTATTCCCCAGATGGAGGGACTGTAGAGTTCCATCTGATTGGTAAAGAATCACAAGTAATTTTTCACATCAAAGATCGGGGAATTGGTATCCCGATTAGAGATCAAGAAAATTTATTTCAATCCTTCAGTCGCGGAAGTAACGTTGATACAATCCCCGGTACAGGTTTAGGACTTGCGATCGCTAAAGGTTGTGTCGAGTTACATGGTGGCGATATCACCTTATCTAGTGAAGTGGGGCAAGGAACGAAAGTTACTGTTAGCTTACCGAAGATATTCCCAATTGGACAACTCTCTTCATCATCAACCTGACCTATGCTCCCCGACTAGGGACTTTCAAATAAAAAAATATCCCATCCCTACGGGACGCTACGCGTAGCTTGCTTCCCCAAAGGGGTACGCTTTTAGGGCAGGGGGCAGGGGGCAGGGAGCAGGGGGAGAAAAAATCGTTTTGATGCAGTGAAATTGGATAATTTATTTCTTGGAAGTCCCCTAGAAACTGAAAATATTTTAATTTGCATCCTTCAAAAAATAAATCTCTTGTGGGGTGGGCATCTTGCCATTAGTTATGCAAATTAAATGCACCACAGCTTATCAAAAGCTAAAAAGTTTTGCACAAGCCTTACCACACGGCTATTTTAGTGTAGCTTTGGACAATAAAATATAATCTATTAGTATTTCTTCTGTTAATACTAAGTATTTTTAGGCAATCGCTATTAAACCAATGCTAAATACTTGTTTTTGGCGATAATTGAAACCTTTTTTACATTTATTTCTCAAAAATTTATACTTTACTTAAGTATTCTATCCATAGTATTGTGTACTTAACCTAAACTTCACATCGTCATGTGCGACTTTCTCTGAAAGTAGCCCTCAACCCCTTCCCTACTAGCCTTGGGGAGCAAAAATCAAAGTCTCTCTCCTGAAAAGATAGAGGTTTGATAAGAGGTCAAAATATTAAGTCGCACATCGCGTCATGATGAATTTTGATTATTTGAACCCTTCGCGGAATAAGGGTTTAAGCAAAAAATTGCTGAGTAAATAAAGGTGAAAAAATCTATTCACCTGTAAATTTGTTCAAGTAAAAACACTTAAATTATTATGACAGCACTCAAACTTGATTCGCTGCCCACTAAACGAAAAATAGATTGGGTTGATTATACCAAAGGTATTGGTATATTTTTGGTAGTGTTAGGACATACTCTTGGTGGTTTGCGAGACAGTTCAATACTAGAGTCATCACAAGGATTGAAGTTGATTGTGGATTGGATTTATGCCTTTCACATGGCTTTATTCTTTTTCATTTCTGGGTTATTTGTTCAGCGATCGCTATCAACAAAACCATTTCGAGATTTTGTCAGTTCTAAAATAGCTGTAATTGTCTATCCCTATTTTCTTTGGTCAATATTGCAGTCACTACTTCAAATATTTGGATCTCGGTACGCTAATACTAAAATACCATTAAGTTCTATCTGGAAAATTGTCTACAATCCAGTAATGCAATTTTGGTTTTTATATAGCCTATTTATCATTTTTGTACTTTACGGTATTGCCTATAAGCTAAAAGTCTCCCCAGTTATATTTTTTATTGGTTCTACTTTAGTTTCATACTTAGATACATTAGGTGTGAATTTTGGTGATTGGAGCGTTTTGGAAGCTGTCATTCACTGCTCCGTTTATTTTTCTTTAGGTGTAATATTTGGTAGCAGTACTTTAATGCTAACAGCTGATAAAGTTAACACTTATATGCTCATTTTAATAAGTTTAAGTGGATATCTTGCAGTAGCGCTAGCAGTTAAATTACAAATTAACCAGAACTATTTCTTTACTCCCATAATCGCATTCATCGGCATAAGCGCCTCAATAGCTATGGGAATTTTACTATCGCAATTAAATGTTGCCAGCTTTATAAAAAAGTGGGGACTTTTATCTTTAGAGATTTTTTTGGCTCATGTAATTTTTACATCCGTTTTTCGGTTAGGGCTTTACAAAATCTTTAATTTTACAGAACCAATCACACATATTGTCTTGGGAACAATAATTGGTCTTTATGCACCTATTGCTCTGGCTATTATTTGCCGCAGAGTAGGGTTTAAATATATGTTTACGCTCCAATCTCGTCACTAATAGTGTATGTAAAAGCTATACAGTAAGTATTGATTTTGTGTTATCCCAAGGTTTTCTCAACTTAAACAAACCATTTGGCTGGACTTCCCACGACTGCGTAGCGCGGGTGCGAAAATTGTTACGCCTCAAACGTGTAGGACACGCGGGAACTTTAGATCCAGCTGCTACAGGGGTTTTACCAATCGCCCTTGGTAAAGCCACAAGATTATTACAATATCTGCCAGAGAACAAAGCGTACATTGCCACTATTCGACTGGGTGTGCGTACTACAACTGATGATTTGCAAGGTGAAATCGTCACTTCTCAAGCTTGTGCTGGATTGAGTTTGGCAGAGGTGAAAACTGTATTAGCACAATTTAAAGGCAAAATTGAGCAGATACCACCTATTTACAGTGCAATTCAAGTTGATGGTAAACGCCTCTACGATTTAGCACGCCAAGGGAAAACGGTGGAAGTTCCAGTGCGAACAGTGGAAGTTTTTCGGATAGATATTTTGGACTGGAGAGAAGGGGATTTTCCGGAATTGGATGTGGCGATCGCCTGCGGGAGTGGTACATATATTAGAGCGATCGCTCGTGACTTAGGTGCAATTTTAGAAACTGGTGGTACTCTTGCGGCTTTAATCCGTACCGAAAGTAGTGGTTTCGGTTTAACAGATAGTCTCACCTTGACTGATTTGGAAGCACAACTACAAGCCGGAACATTTCAACCCGTTTGTCCAGATGCAGCTTTACAACATTTATCATCTGTTACCTTACCAGTAACATCTGCTCAAAAGTGGTGCCAAGGTCAGCGAATTTCTCTAAGTTTTGATGTTCCTGAAATAGTGCGAGTTTATGATCAAGAAACTCGCTTTTTAGGTATTGGACAATTGCAAGATGAAGTGTTGATCCCTCAAATGGTTTTTGAACCGATTTCTTAATATCTTAGTTATAGGTCATTGGTCATTTGTCAAGAAGAATAATATAACTAACTACTATGAAAGAAAGGTTAGACCAGATTGAAGCGATTCTAGAACAGACGGGACAAAATACTGAAGCGATCGCTGTCTTCGCTAAACAGGAGAACGAGAAGTAATGAGCGATCGCTATCTTACCACTGCTGCACGTCTCAATGTTTACATCCAAGGTCAAGGATTCCCCATTCTAGGTTTACACGGTCATCCTGGTACTGGTCGTAGTCTTTCGGTCTTTACCAATCATTTATCAAAACGCTATCAAACTATTGCCCCTGATTTACGCGGATATGGCAAAAGTCGCTGGAATGGCAATTTTGATATGAATGACCATTTAACTGATTTAGAAGCGCTGCTAGACCGCTTAAATATTGAAAAATGCCTAGTATTGGGATGGTCACTTGGGGGCATTCTGGCAATGGAATTGGCATTGCGTTTACCAGAGCGCATTACAGGGCTGATTTTAGTAGCGACAGCCGCAAAACCCCGTGGTAGTCATCCTCCTATCACTTGGCAAGATAATTTATATACTGGCGTTGCTGGTCTACTAAACTATATAAAACCGAGTTGGCAATGGAATATTGAAACTTTTGGCAAGCGATCGCTTTTCCGCTACTTAGTTCAACAACATACATCCACAACTTACAAATATATCGCTAAAGAAGCAGTAACAGCTTATTTACAAACCTCACCGGCTGCTACTCGTGCCCTCTATAGTGCCATTCAATCGGGATACAATCGGCTTTCAGACCTGCCACAAATCCAATGTCCTAGTTTGGTACTTGCTGGCGAGCAAGACCGTCACATCACATCAGATTCGAGCTTAGAAACTGCTCGACACCTCCAAAATTCTCAGTGGCAGTGCTATTCAAACACCGCCCATCTTTTCCCTTGGGAAGTCCCCCAGCAGATGCTGAATGACATTGATCATTGGCTGGAAGAATATCCGCAGGTAATTCGTAATTCGTAGTTCGTAATTCGTAATTAAAAATCGGGTTAGAGTAAAAGACATCTATTACTCGCCCCATTATGGTTGAAATTTAAACTCTCATCCATAACGTAATTACCAATTGTTAATAGTCCAAGGGCTTTTAACTCTCAATCAGATAATTCATAATTAAAACTCGAAATTACGAATTACGAATTACGAATTATGAATTATCCTGATTTTCGCCTAACTTAAATCTGACCGCCAAAGGCAGGCTGTACTTTGCGGTCAAATCTTTCCCCCAAGTCTTCAGCAATTGTTAAGGTATTAGGTTTACAACGTTTGACACGCACGGTAATTCCCGTAGCTCCTTCGACTTCCAAATCTTCTATGTATCCAATGCTTGAGAATTTTGCATCAGAAGAAGTCAGAAACGGCCCAAAGTAGTAAGTACATCGGGGATTTTGCGTCACAATCTCTACCCACCAAGCCAAGCCGATGGAGTCGAATGTGTTAATCAACACTTCCTTGAGGTTATGCCAAAGGGTTTTCATGATTTTCGTTGATTTATGAACGTCTACAGGGTGTTAAACGATATGGTTGCTTTATTATCTTTTACATTTCTTTATACTCTGTTACTGTTATTTTTTCAAAGAAATTTTTTGTAACTTATCTAAATAATGCGTATTTAGCGATCGCTGGCGATAAACTTCATAAAGCGCCATTCCTGCTGCTACGGAGGCATTCAGGCTGGGAGTCTTACCTTGCAGAGGAATCGACACCAAAAAATCACAGGAACGTTGAGTCAACATACCCAGACCTTCGCCTTCTGAGCCGATTACCAAAACGATTGGGCCTCTGAAGTTTACAGTATGCAAGGGTTCGCTTCCAGTTGCAGCAGTGCCGTAAATCCAAAAGCCAGCTTCTTTTAATTCTTCTAAAGCGCGGCTGAGGTTTACAACTCTAGATACAGCGAAGTTTTCTAATGCACCTGCTGACACTTTCATCACAGTAGAAGTGATTCCAGATGCTCTTCTTTGGGGAATTACCAATCCTTGAGCGCCTATTGCTTCGGCGGTGCGAATTATGGCTCCTAAGTTGTGGGGATCGGTAATTCCGTCAGCGACTATAATAACGGGATCGGTTACAGATTTAGATTGTTCAATAAGATCGGGCAATTCGATGTAGCCGTAGGGAGCAGTTTGTGCCGCCACACCTTGATGATTCGCCCCATTGGTGAGATAGTCCAAGCGCTTGGGTTCAACTTCATCAATAACTGTGCCATTTTCCTTAGCTTGCAGGAGAAAATGATGAAAGCTGGGATCGTAGCGCAGACGGGTAGTAATCCAGATGCGGTTGAGGTTGCGCTGTTTTTGCAACGCACTCAATACTGGATGGCGACCGTAGATGAGATCGTTATCTTCTTCTGTCGGTTGTGCAGATACAGGCGACTCGGAGAAGTTGCTATTTCGTTGTCGGGAATTACCAGAAATGGGGTTACTATCTATTTTCCGGGGGTTGCGAGTCGGATTTGCCGCAGAAATGGGGTTACTATCTATTTTCCGGGGATTGCGAGTCGGATTTGCCGCAGAAATGGGGTTACTATCTATTTTTCGGGGATTGCGAGTCGGATTTGCCGCAGAAATGGGGTTACTATCTATTTTTCGGGGATTGCGAGTCGGATTACTAATAACACGCTTACCTTTAATTTTTATGGGTTTCCCACGCTTTGGTTCGCCAGTAGGAGTGTTAATGATTTTTCTGGGTTGATTCTGCATTTGATTTATGGATATAACTTATGGTTGAACATACCGATTAGCGTAATTTCTGGAACTTCATCTACTGCTGTACCTAATTGTTGTGAAATTGAGTTTTCACTCTTTTTCTACATGAAGCATTTGCAACAGTTCGGTTAGACGCGGGTAATCGGTGAGATATAAGTAGCCTATTAGAGTTTCTAGACTAGTTGCCTGTTGATAAATTTCGGGATTAAGTCGCTTAGGGCGGCCTGTAGCGGCATTTCTACCCCGTCGGACAATTTCTAATTCGGTGTCCCTCAAATGGGGAGTTAGCGATCGCAAATGTAGCGCTTGTGTTTCTGCTCTTACCTGCTCCACTACCAGACTGTGGTAAATTCCTGACCGCTGCAATGGCAGCAGATAGAACATTCTAACATACAACTCATAAATTGCATCCCCCAAATATGCTAAAGCAGTAGGAGAAATTTGTTGCACTTGTGAGAGGGAAATCTGTTGGAATGGCCCTGTGGTTGCCAAGAGTGCTTGAGTCCAAGATAAACTCTGCTTAGGAGTTTCATCTTGTCCATCTAATAGTTCCTCCTGTGACTTCACAAATAAATCATTCCTTGACGGGCTAGATTTGGTAGGCATTCTTCGCAAAGACTGATTTTTAGGAAGTATGCCATGATAGTATACTTAGCATAATCAATACTATCAGAATTACTTACTAATTTCATCTTTTTGATTGAGATTTGGCATTTAAAATCACCCTGATGTTAACGCCCATAAACCAAATTTTGCCTACTTATTGTAGTCTGTATTTAAGATAGGGTAAAATTTGAATATCAAATACACCCTGTTACGCGATCCCATTGTCATACTTACTTAGTAAGCGACAATTTTCAATTGTACACGATCAAGTCGATTTGATATATACAAACATGTTATTTGTATTTTTATAAATAACTTTTTCCGACTTGATTATTTATCCGATATTCTAGCCAATAATTCTAGCCAATAATTATATACCCGATAATTGGGTGTCTATATTCCTAAATTATAGCTCAACTGGCTTTTTGCCTCTCCCATAACAAGAGAGGGAAAAAACCAGAAGTTTTAAAAATTAAGCTACCCGATGTTGAATCTGGATAGCAAAATTGATCTCTCGGTTCCAGCAATCAAGACTACTTGACGTTTTCTAGAGCTTCTTCAACTGATTTTTGCAGGGAGAGAAACTTCTCTAGACGAACAAGCTTGACCGTTTGAGTTACGCGGGCATTCGTGACAATTTGCAAAGTACCCTCAGCAGTTTGAGCCTGCTTGGCCAGCTGCACCAGAGCGCCCAAGCCAGAGCTATCAATAAAGTCGATTTGTGAGAGATCCAAAATAATGTGCTTAGGGCCCTCTTCAATCTTACTGCCAAGCACTTTGCGAAATGTAGGCTCAGAAAAGGCATCTAACAAACCTGTGAGGCGGAATAGCTGGCAGTTATCCCGGACTTCACGAGTACCCCTCAGGCTAACGGTTAGATTCAGTGGTTCAGCAATAATTCCCTCCTCATGAGTTAAAGTGAACGCTCAAGTATAAATGGTTTTTGAGCAAGTTGTCTACGATCTTTTGGGGCATTGGGCATTGGGCATTGGGTACTGGGAAATCTCTTCCCCTCCCTTAGTCCCTAGTCCCCAGTCCCCAGTCCCCAGTCCCCATTTACCTAACCTCGGCTGTTGCGGCTTGACGTGCTGTTCGCATGGCTTGAACAAATTGCTCAAACAGGTAATCAGCATCGTGTGGGCCAGGACTGGCTTCTGGGTGATACTGTACAGAGAATACAGGTAGAGATTTATGACGTACCCCGGCAATGGTGCGATCGTTTAAATTCAGATGGCTGACTTCCACAACTGCTGTAGGTAAAGAATCTGGGTCAATAGCAAAACTATGGTTTTGGCTAGTGATTTCTACCCGTTGTTGTAAACCCGCAGGCTGATTTAAACCACGATGACCAAATTTTAGTTTATAGGTTTCTGCCCCTAATGCATGACCTAAAATTTGATGCCCCATACAAATACCAAAGATGGGTTTTTGACTTAACAAAAGCGCTTTGGTAGTTGCAATCCCTCCAGCAACGGCAGCAGGATCGCCCGGCCCATTAGAGAGAAACACACCATCTGGATTGTAATTGAGGATTTCTTCTGGTGGCGTATCAGCAGGCACAACAATTACCCGACAGCCGTAACTTACTAAGCGTCGCAAAATATTGCGTTTTATGCCAAAGTCAAGAGCAACAACAGTAAAGGCTTCCCCAGGATTTTCCGCAGCCTCAGAGTTGAATTCCCAAGCTGGAATTGTGGGATCTGACCACTCATAAGCTGTTGAGGTGGTGACTTCTCGAACCAGATTTAATCCAGCCATGTTGGGAGCCGCTAGTACCTGTTCTAACAATTCCGCCTCATCGAGAATGGTTGTGGAAATACCACCGTTCATGGCTCCAAACATCCGAATTTTGCGGGTGAGGGCGCGGGTATCGATGCCGTAGATCCCTGGTATTTGGTTTTGTTTGAGGTAGTCTGGTAAGGATTGTGTCGATCGCCAGTTACTCGGACGCGGACAAATATTTCGGGCGATCGCACCCCGCACCTGGGGGCCATCTGATTCCTCATCTTCAAGATTAATCCCGGTATTACCTAATTCAGGATAGGTAAAAATGACGATCTGACCGCAGTAACTAGGGTCAGTTAGGACTTCTTGGTATCCGGTCATGCCAGTGTTAAACACCACTTCTCCGATCGCGGTTCCCGTCGCACCGAAAGACCAACCGCGATAAGTAGTTCCATCTGCCAAGACAAGTAAAGCAGGTATTGCGTCAGTCAGGGGCATAGTAAATTGGGGGATTAGGGATTGGGGATTGGGGATTGGGGATTGGGGATTGGGGATTGGGAAAACTCTTCCCCACCTAGTAGTCTGCCAACCCAAAAATGCGCTTGTGAGGGCTGGGGAAAGGGGAAAGGGTACTGGGTTTGGGATTTAAACCCTTTCCCCCTTCGCCTTTACCCTTTACCCCGCCAAGTTCCCTTGGCGTACTACTAGTCCCCAGTCCCTAGTCTCCAGTCTCCAGTCCCCAATACTGCGATTGTTAATTATCCCATGAGTTGGGCAATTGGGAGTTTTTCGGATAGTTAATTAAAATTAAATTGAGAATTTAAAGTGGCGGGAGTGGATCAGGCAAAGCTTGGACGGTTAAAATTAATTATGCTTCAGTCTTTTTTATCCCGTGCAACCCTAATTTTAGTATCAAGCGCTCTTGCGATTTTGTGTGTTGCCTGTAGTGAAGACAAACAGAACACTGTGGCTGGTGGCAATGAGCAACCCGCGCCAATTGGGGATTTGGCATCAGTAGAACCTGCCGTCGAACCACCAACACCAGCAGTTACCCCAGAAGTACAGCCGCTAGAACCTTCTGAAAGCGAACCAAGTCTTTTTGAACAGGGTTTAGACAAAGCAGTTGGCGCTTGGAGTATCAGCCGTTCTGCTCAATCTCCAGGTGATTGGATTTTGGTGGCGAATCAGTACCAGGATGCGATCGCGCTGATGGAAAGAGTGCGGCGACAAAGCCCGGAATTTGCGATCGCTCAAACCAAAATCACTGAGTATCGCCGCCAAATTAAATATGCTCAACAACAAGCTGCTCCTCGCCCTGTTCGCCTTGTTGAACCGAAGAGGATAGTAGTTGTGGTTCCCCAAACAGCAATTACACCAAAGTATACTTCGCCTCCACAAGAAACAAAACCGTTATCAATAAAACCAGCTTTGCCGTCATCAGCAGTAGTAATTCCAGATCAGGAAGTGTTTACAGCCCCAATTAAAAGGCGACTTGGTGGAACGCCAATTGTGGAAGTTACTTTCAATGGCCAGCAAAAATTTGAGATGATTGTGGACACAGGAGCTAGTGGCACTGTCATCACCCAAGAGATGGCCAATGCTTTAGGAATCGTGACAGTGGGGAGAGCTAAGGCAAATACCGCGAGTTCCAGGGCTGTAGAATTTCCTGTGGGCTATGTAAATTCGATGGCAGTTGGTGGGGTAATAGTAAATAAAGTACCAGTAGCGATCGCAGGTGCGGATCTAGAAACTGGACTTTTAGGACATGACTTTTTTGGTAACTACGATGTCACCATTAAACGGAATGTAGTAGAGTTTCGCCCGCAATTGCGATCGCAAATCAATTCCCCAGAAACTCAACTAACTGCTCCAACTTCGTCCAAGCAGCCCCGCTTTGTAGGATATCCTTAGCGATTTTAATCCCTTGGGCGTGATCTAAGAGTGCGATCGTACCTGCTACTTGCAGCGCCAACGACGCATTTAAGGCAACCGCATCTTGCTGCGCCTGAGTTCCCTTACCTTGTAATACCGCCTTGAGAATCACCGCATTCTCTTGGACATCGCCACCCCGAAGCATACCTATGGGAGCAGGCGTTAGATCCAAATCGAGGGGATTAATGGTAGTTAACTGCACTTGTCCATTTGATAAAACCGCTAAATCAGTTTCATCTCCTAACCCAGCCTCGTCAAGTTTTTCTCGCCCGTGTAAAACGATTGCCTTTTCCTTGCCCAAATTGTTTAATGCTTGGGCAACAGTCGCCAAAAGTTTAGGAGTAAACAGCCCCACAACTTGCCCAGTTGGACGCAAAGGATTTACTAACGGCCCCAGCAAATTAAACACCGTTCTTACCCTGAGAGTCCGCCGCAATTGGGCAACTGCTTTAAGTGCTGGATGCCAACCAGGGGCAAACAAAAAAGTGATCCCCACCTCTTGTAATGCGGCTTGCACCTTGTCACTGGATGCGCTTAAGTTTACACCCAAGGCTTCCAATACATCTGCGCTCCCCGTGAGACTTGAAGCTGAACGATTACCGTGTTTAGCCACAGGTACGCCAGATGCAGCAGCAACAAAAGCCACGGCTGTAGAAATATTAAAGGTTGATGAACCATCTCCACCCGTGCCACAGGTATCTATTAGGGGGATTGGGGATTGGGTAGATTCTTGCCCAGTCCCCAGTCCCCAGTCCTCAGTCCCTAGTTTTGATTGAGATTGTAATACTTCAGCCATGCCGGTCAACTCGTCGGCAGAAATGCCTCTAAAGTTGAGCGCTGTTAAAATAGCCCCTGATAACTCTGGGGGAACCGCTTCATTGAGCCAACCTTGCATCAATTCAGCAGCTTGAGTACGAGACAAGGATTGGCCATCGATTAATTGTTGCAGCAGGACACACCAGCTAGCAGAGGATTCTTGAGCAGGGATTGGGGAAGTTATCATAGCTAAGGTTTGTATGTTGTAGCTATATTGAGAGCTATGGGGTTATCCTACCGGAAAATTGGAAGCGATCAAAGTTAGGTTTAAATCTCAAGGCTTAATTGCAAAGCTGGATTAGCAAGATTCGCAACTTGTGATTTTTTTTCCAAATCAAGTTTAAGTTCGTAGTTTGTAATGAATAACTCTTTTCCTTTCGCTGCACCACTCTGTTTATAGTTATTCATGCCATACTGCAATTCCCATGCTGAGATATTAGCCCATTGAAAATTTTCTCTAATTTGCGATGAGTCGTCGTAGGTAATTAGCCAGCGATGATGGCATTGTTGCAAAAGTTCAGCAAATCTTTGATGCTCAAAAGAGGTGTGCAAGTCACCATCTTTACCATATAGCTTTGATTTTGTAGCACTAAAATATGGTGGATCTAAAAATAAAAATACATTTTCTCCTGCTGATTTTAATAGATGACTATAATCAAGATTCGTAATTTGGACATTCTCTGATAAAATGCCTTCTAATTTTTCTAATCGTTCTATGGAAGAATTAGTAAATCTTTTATGAAAAGCTTCTTGGGAAAAGCCACCTGATTCTACAGTTCCTGAAAAAGTAATTCTATTGAGTACGAAAAACCGAATTGCTCTTTCTAAATCAGATAAACTATTGACATCTACACTAGCTAATTCTGTAAAGAGTAATTTACCATCTCTATATTTAACTTTAATATGCCGAATTTCTTGAACTAACTGAGCTAAATCAGATTGAGCAAACTTCCAGAATAAAAAGAGTTCGCGGTTTAAATCGTTAATCCAAATCTTGATATGAGGAAACTTTTGTCTTAAATAAATAAATACAGAACCACCACCTACAAAAGGTTCTCGAAATTCCAAAAAGCTTTCTGGCAAGTATTCAACTATTTGATTTATTGCTTTGGATTTACCGCCAGGATATCGGAGAGGACTTTTGAGCATAAAAGTAATTTTTATAGATTAAAATATATTTAATTATTCAAATATTTAGAAAAAAAGAAAGTTCAAATATCTGAAAAATAGTTTGAATTTATCTTTTTAACGAAATATTGTGCCGATGTTAGTTCCTTCTAATCGCTCCATCTATTTAGAATTGAGCGATATTCCGAATCTCTGTCGTCCATATCACCTAAATACATACGACAGTGTTTAGGAACAGCGTCATAGGCTTGGCGCAAATACTCCTTATTTGCCTCACTTAGCTCATGCTTGTATTGTGTTAATGCCTGTCGGCAAATCTCTCCTGTTGTTAGCTGCCCATTAAGTCGTCGGATTTCGTCTTCAACTTCTTTAACAAACTCCTGCTCCTCAACTCTTGATTTCACTTGATGGACGGTGAAATGAAGACCAGACACCATCATTGAGACTCTTGCTCCTTCAGGCAGATGAGTTCTAACCCAACCTTTGCTCACCTTTTCTTTGAAACCATCAAAGTCAACCATCCCCCAGCAATCAATTCTGCCGTCTTTGTAGACCTTAATTTCGGTGACAAAATAGTGGTCTCCATTATTAATAAAGGCTTGCAGAAATACGCCAGGAATAGTTACGCCATCAACTATGCGATAAGTCGTGTTGAAGAATGACATAATAACAGAAACCTAGATATAGGAAGAGTTTTCAGATTATATTGCCGAAAATTACACGTATCTTGGCCAATACCTAACTATAAGCTCCAACAGATGATCTCTTGTCAATAAGATAGCCTAATCGCCCCCAAACTTTATTTCCCATGAAGAGTACACTGGAACTCCACATCGTTTAATAATGCTTATCAATCGCGCTGTCTGTAATCCTCATTCTTCCGCGAATTCATAAGTTTTTCCAATTTGCTGCTCTTTTAGTGTCTACTTGTCAGTTGATGTACAGCGACAAATAAAAAGTCACTGTACATAGGCGATCGCAAATCTACCAACACATTACTTTTATATCGAGTTTATGTTGCAATCTCTTAAAAATCTGTTACATTACTTTACAGGCAGTTATAACTGTTACAACATAAAAGCTCGGAGTATTATTTATGGCAGATGTTAAAAAGACTACGCCTTCGGTTTCAGAAGATCCTAATGCTTTGCGCTGGGGCTTCACTCCTCAGAGCGAAAATTGGAACGGTCGTTTTGCAATGATCGGTTTTTTATCTGCTGTTGCGCTTGAAGTGTTTTCTGGCCAAGGGATTCTACACTTCTGGGGTATTTTATAAATTTAAACGTTTTTAACTTCATTAGATTATGAGGCAAGGCGAGGATTGGCAAAATCTTCTGCCTTGCCTCATAGTTAGGGAGACGCGATAAATCGCCGTCTCTACAAGGAATCCATTCGTCAATTATTTCTTGACAGACTACTAGTACGCCACAGCGTAAATAGAGCAACCATCTAAAATCCTTAAAGAGTTTATTCCATAATATTTTTGACTTTTGACTTTTGACTTCCGCCTTGCGGTGCTAGCGTGATGAGCGAAATATTACACGGCCTGGAGATTCTTCTTGATTAATTCGCGCATATACTCGCAGACAAGTTAAGACTTCGCCAGGAATACCACCACAGTCTAGTTGTAAGTCATCCTTGGATGAAGCACAGATATCTGCATAAAGTCCCGATAATTGGCGAATTCGTACTTCATTACCTGCATTAATAGCTTCATCAGCGACTTTCTTTAGAATGCGTCGTGATTCATGTTGTAGCTTTCCCCACCAAGAATAGCGTTCAGCCGGTGGTACAAATACTAGGGAATGTATTGCTTCGTCCATATCAATCCAAGCACGGAGAATTGACAGGGGATCGGTGTTTTTTTCAGCTTTTTGGGTGCGTTGGAAGCGATCGCTTAAAGCATCAATATATTGATCGCGCTGTTCTGTTTTGGAGTGTAAGGAAATCACATCGAAGCTAAAAACGCTCTTTAAAGCATGATGTAAATCTGGATCTATTTCGATAAAATTCATGTATAAAAATAGGAATGCCGCTGGTAAATCGGATGCATTACTTTGTGTATTTTGGGGAATTGAAAGTGCTTGTTGATACAGTTTTAATCCCTGAGTTTGAACAGTACCGCTAAGTCCGGGGTAGATAATTTCGTCGCGGATAAAGGGAAGTTGAAAGAAGTTAGAATTATCTGCGATCGCACCAACTTCTTGCGCTAAATTTAAGGTGCGCGATCGCCAAATTGCAGCCAAATCTTCTGGTACTCGCAGCAGCTTGCGTTGAATCTCATTCCACAAATCTGAGTCAGTTGTGCTTTGCAGTTGGGAATTACCCAGATAATAATTAAGTTCTGAGTCAGAATCAAAAACTTCCCGCAGGTGACTTAGTTTTAAATCATCTGGCGGATCTTCCCAACCAGTATTTTGCTGTGGAGGTGAAGGTTGCAACAGGTTATGAAGTTCTTGCAGCACTTCATCGCATATTTTAGATCCTGGATCTAGCGGTAATTCTGTACGAGCCTGATTTAAAGTAGCCTCTAGCCCATACAAACTAAACCGCAGTAATTGGGCTAACTCTGAGTTTTCTATCTCTAATAATTGACGTAAATGCTGCATGAATATCACCTCCAAATATTTTTATAGCGAATTAAACTTGGCAAACCTCTGCGCCCCTTTGCGTTTACTCCGCGCCCCTCTGCGTTTAAAAATCTTAATTTTTTCAACGCAGAGGAATGCAAAGGTTTAATGTATACCGCAAAATGGATCGCGTTCTTTATCAACTTCGTTGGGCTGCAATTCTAATTCAGCAATATAAACGCATCCCTCTTCTTTAAGGCATTCTTGACTGTTTGATGTCCAGTAAGGGACTTCACCAGCGTGCATCCGTAGGATACCTTTATCGTCGAGAGTTACACGATATTGACAAGGGTAATCTGTTGTCACATCTGGTTTGCTGAGTGCGCCAATTCGTATCCATTTTTTGCTGTTAGTTTCGGCATCTATTTGATAAATATAGAAGGTGTGTTGTCCAGTTTGCGGGAAGGGAGGTAAAGGATTACTAATTAATCCAATTCCTGGTTCTGTCACGCCATCACGTAGATAGTGAAATTTTTGAAACAATTTACTACCATCATTTCCTACTTCAAATACAAGATGATAGGCATCTGGTTGATCGACAGTTGCAGACTCAATAACATTGACAGCAATATCACCATCATTTAAATCTTTATTGAAGCGTTCTACAGCAATATTCCAGTTCAATTTACCATCAGCAAATAGCGGCGATGTTTCTGAAATAACCGATTCCAAATCAATGCCAGTAAGATCAATTAAATAATGAGGATTTCCCTGACAAAGCAACACACTAAATTCAAGGGTTTGGTCAATTTCAAACTGGACTTTAATTTTTTTTAGAAACTCTGCCTCTTGCATTCCCAGTTTATTCATGAGATTTTTACCGTCAAAGCTACCCCATAGTCGTAAATCTCCATCCTCGTAGTCTTGACGGTAAATAATATTAGTTAATTGTATCCCTTGCCATGCAGTACGAACTTTGGCGACAGTTTCCCAAGGTGCAAGTTGATAGAGTTCTTGTCCAGCTTTGAATATAGTTAGTAAATCGTTACTTTGGGTTTTGCGTTTAAAGTTGCAGGGTAAATAATAAAATAGGTTTTTGACATCAATTTCTAGTTGGTTGGCTCCCTTCCGCAGCAAGCTTTTAGACTCTTCTGGATCGAATCTCAATCTTCGCAACTTTTCGGCATAACAAGCACCGGCAGAGGTTGCTAATTTAGTGAATTCCAACACAAAGGTAATCCGTTCTGGATTCCACACAAAATATGGAGACTTACTAAATTCTTGATAGATTTGGCGCTGCACTATGTCTAAATTACAAGTTTTTCCAGATAGAATTAACCAATCAACTTTTTGAGAATTCCATGAATCTTTGGCGATATCATCGGGATGCAATCGACTTTCCATTAATCCTTTAGCAATACCGATCGCTTCTTTAATTCCTGAAATGGCGGCTCGTTCAAATTGCTGGTTATCTAGGGTAATGCAGATGCTATTTGGATCTTGAATTTGCAATTTAACGCCGCTTTGGGTGAGCATTTCGGAAATTTGCTGTTCAGAAAGTGTGAAGGTTAATAGAGAATTCTCTGCTGGTGCCTTTTGCCCAAGTTTAAGTTTCGCTGCTTCTGCATAATCCCACAAGATATAAAATGATTGCAGTCGTTGTGGTGCTTGTTGCCAACGAGTAGGTAATACTTTCTCGGCAGTATCTAGAGCTTCTTTGTAAGCAATATCGCCTTCTGGATTTTCTTTATCTAGACATTTTAAAAGACTGCCACTTTTGAATTTGCCTTGTTCTAAAAAGCGCTCGTTTAATCCAGAGCTAATTAAATCTTCTAGCTTTTCGCTTTCAATATTACCTGTTGTTACTGCTGTCAATAAAAAGTCTGCGATCGCAACTTTTAATAATCTAAAAATCCGCAGTGTAATTAATTCACCACCTAACTGTAAATGACCAGATGAACCTAATAGTTTGGGTGTGAGTTTATAGTAACGTCCTCCTAAACCCCGGTCTTCATAATCGGCAAAAGCTGGGGTTTTATCTTCTAAAGTCAGTTCAATTAAAGCTAAATCTGTGGTTCCGCCGCCAATATCTAAAACGAGGACATTTTGTGACCATTTATTTCCGACTTGACGGCAACGAGTTTTGAATGACTCGATGCCAATATTCAGATTACCACCAAATTCTCGCCACAAAAAGAATATCGCTACAGAAACGGCTTCATCATAAGCAGTTTGAACATCATCGATTCCCAATTGCTCAACAAATTCCTTAACTTCCTTGCGAACAACTGGTGGGGCGACAGTGGGGTAGGTGACAACTGCTGTTAAAAAAGTTCCTTCGGAAAACCTGCGTTGGGCGCGTTGGCGGTAATCTTCAGTTAAATCGATTAAATGCGCCCAAGCAGATTGGATCAGTTGATTTGCAGTAATTATTTCTTCTTTACCATCCAAAATAATTGAAAACGATCGCTCCTGGCCAAAATAACGTTTGGGTGAATGGTGAAATCTGCTGATAATTTCCTTTAAAGAACTGTTTGTACCTTGGGCGATCGCTTTTTTGCGGTTATCTCTAGCTTCCCTACCCATCCGCAGGTTTAAATCCCCCAACTGCGAAATTTCTAACTCGCTGGGAATTTCCGTATCGCGGCGATCGATATCCAGCACAACTGGGATCAGATTTTGCGACTCTAGGGTAGGAACGCGAAATACCTCATGATAGATTTGGTAAAGTTTTTTGCTGACAGCACGGCGGAATCTCTCGCTGTTTCCTAAAGAAAGCTCAATTTGGCGAATTGCTTCTAAAAATCGCTCTTTATTGTCACTTTCAAATACTTCACTCAACTTTCTTGGATCTATCTCCAAATTTTTGCTAATTTCGGTGATGAATTTTGCCCAATCATCATCGCTGACATCTGGTAAAGCTACTGAAGCAGGAGAACTCAACCATTGTGATAAGCGATCGCGCAACCGCATTTCCTGTTCTTTGGGTAGAATTTCTGCGATCGGTACTTCAATTGGATCGAAGAGTGTGACTGTGGAGTTTGACGTACCGAAATCTAAAGCAAACCATCCCGGAAATCTTTTTTGTTGTTTCTCGCTTGGTTCGCGATCGCTATATTTGTTGAGTTGGAAAGGGTTCATTACAATATCACTTTCTGTTGTTTGTTTTATAGCTGGCTAAAACTCTGGTTTCGTATCATAAAAATGACAAATTTAGAGAATATTTGTGGTGAAGACTTTTAATCGTAGGTCTTGTACCACTGATTCTCCTTAGCACTGGCTTTTTTATCTGGCGCGATGCGTAGATTGGGCTACGCTATGAAAATTGTAGTAGTTACCGAATAACAACCCAGGGACACGCTTGAAAATTGTATAAAAAATAGCATCACGTCTCACAAAAACATCCTCATATCACCCGATCGCAATCAGTTATTTTCTGAGTTAGCTCATCTCAAACATCTAAGTAAGAAACAGTAGCAATTTCTGAAAGAATCTGTAACCAAGTAGGAATTGCTACTTCAGTTGGCATGTCCCCAGCCGCTAAATATCTGAGCAAAGTTTCTTTTTTTGAAAGGTTTTGCAAACTAGGAATAATTTGATCCAAAATGCCTTCTATTTCGGAATTAATTTGCTGATTAACTTCGCTAACATACTGCACAAGATGGAGACTAGCGCTAGCAGTAATTTCATCTCGTAGCCGTAGTACTAAAAGTTGGTGATTGCTCGACCTAGATAAACCCTGACTTTTTTCTGGTGCCCAGTCAAAGATTTGACCAACATTGTGTTTCTCGTCTTGACGCGCTAGGGGAAAGATGGTTTCAGGTGCAACGGTTTTATCTCTACTACTAATTTCCGAAACGATCGCTTCTTTCCATTCGTTAGGATCGCACCCTAGTAATAACTTGTAAAAGAGATCGGCATCTTCAAAACCAAATTTTTCTTCAATTTCTTGTTCCATATCTAGATGGAAAAATGCTTGCAATTGTTCGCGTTCTGGGGCTACATAATTTGACAATTGGTTCAACAAATCTACCACTGCTTGATAGATGCGATCGCGGGCAAAATCTTCTACTTCCTTAACGGTTTTTTCAAATACTGGATAAAAATCATCGCTCTTGGTTGGCAGGGAAGTATTTACACGATTTCCCCGATCGAATAATTTCCCGGCTGCACCTTTAGATTCCGCCAGAGCGATCGCTCCATTGTTGGCTTTGTTGAAGAGTAAAGTCCACTGGTTCCAATTAAGGATTCTAAAAGTGAGTTCATCTTTAACTACATCGCTGACGACAACACCGCGCCGATCTTTAAGTGGTTCTGTCCCTAAATCTTTTTGAAAATTCCTATAGATTTTATCCAAGCTTTCGACCACATAGCGCAACTCAAGAAAGGCGGGGCTGTCTCCTGTAGGGATACCTTGCTCGTGAATTTCATCTATGATGTCTTTCAAGTGGTCTTGTTGCTGACTCACTACATCAGAAGCTCTGCGAGTATCTTCATACAGTTGCTTCAAACCGTGAGTTGCTACGTGAGTTTGAATTAATTCCCGCAGCTTACTAAGTCCGCCATCTTGGCCAAAATAACCTAGCTGTTTGCCTAAATTACTACGAGGATCGGTGTCTAACAGCCGTTCGCTTAATAGCTCCCATTTATTTTGTAGGCGTTTCGACCGGTCTAGGTAATCAGGATAGTCCAAGTTAGCTAAAAAATCTGGTGAGCCGGCTTTGACTGTACTAGAACGTTTCGCTAATTCAGCCAGTCCCAACAATGGCGACAGTAAAACGATGCGGTCTTTTTGGGTTGTAAAGGCTTCTGCACCGTCAATGGTAGTTTGCAGAACTTTGAGTTTTTGGAAAACGGTTTCCTCTTTTAAATGTGAACCATCTTCAATCAGTTGGTCGAGTTCTCTTTCGCCGCCTTCACTGTCTAGGGGGAGTTGATCGAAGCGACCCACACCGACGAGAATCAAATCTTTCAGGTCTTGTCCCGGTCGCTGCTGCTGCATCATGGTGAAGATTTTATTGGCGCGATCGCTACCGGGAGATTTACCATTGAGCAATACCAAAATTGTTTGTACTTCTGCTAATTCCCGCAACGACAAAAAGGTATCCCTAGCCCCCGAATTAGCAGCCCCCAATCCTGGAAAGTCGATCAGAATAAATTTAGCTGCACCTGTAAGATCCCAAATTTCCCGTGAGATTTTCACATCAATATCTACACGCCGGATCAGTGGAAAGCTATTCTGTAATAATTTTGTTGGTAGCCTTTGGGGTGGACTCGGCAATCGGATATGCTCTGGGGGTAAATCTTCAAATTTCAGACTTTGGATTGCCATTGGCTGTTCAACCAGTTGTAGCCCTTCGCGGGCGGTAGTAGCATCAATCTGGTAGTGCCCACCACACATCACTTCTCCATAAGCTTGATAAGCCCGGAGGAATAATACCAACTCCCGTAGTAAATAACGTAGCTCCAAATTGTTACTACTATTCCAAGCTTCCTCACACCAACCAATAATATCTTTGCCAGAGTTGAGTTTCGATACTGGTATCGGAGGAAGCCCTGCTGCTGTCGTGCGTTTATGGGCTTCTCCTAGCATGAAGCGTAGACACTCATGTACACCTTCGTGAGAAAGATACTCTACAGTGAAATTACTTAATTGAGTAGTTGCGAAGTCGTCTTGCGGAATGATATGTATTGCAGTAACATTACCTGTAGTGGGATTTTCACTGACTGGTAAAGCATCTGCATATCCAATTAGACTGCCTAAAAGTAAAGTTTTCCCACTGCTGAATTCCCCCATCACCCCAATTTTGACAGGTGAAGTTGCCAGGTCTACAGTTTTCTGGGCAGCTGACCGCAAACGCAGAAGACAGTCATCAAGACTAGCTGGAACCCAATCTTCTTGTTTTGAAGGGTGCTGGGGCACAGAATCTATCTTTCGGAGGATGAATTCGCCGTACTCCTTAAAACGGCCCAGTTTATCTGGTTCCATAAAGTAGTTCCCGCCTAACATGAATTTCTGTGAGCTTTATAACATATAAAATGCGATCGCTAGCCATTGTTGCAACCTGTTGATATCACATTTAGCATCTCTCTCATTTGATTTGCGATTTTAGGATGAAGCATTTTGAAAAATCGGGTTTTCAGGAAAGTTGAAAAGGAATTCAGAAGTCAGAATGGGCTAAAGCCCCACTACCGCTAACAGAAATCCGAATAATTAAAGTAGGTTTTTATACAGTCATAAGTTGAGAACAGCTTAGTTAGTATAGATGGGGGCATTCAATTCTTAGACTAATCATTCTAAGAGGATTTATGAAAAACATTAGGTAAATATAATTTGCTACTACACAAGCAAAGTTTACTTACCCGGAAAATATGAAATATCAAAAATTTAAAACCCACGGAGGTGGGTTTTGTTTGTATAGCCGTGACTTATAGTAGCCAGGACTTTAATTCATGCTGAAATCTTCTTGATAAAAAATCAATATAGGAATCCGGTTTGATTTGGAGAAAATATCCGTAGGATGTGTTAGCGACAGCATAACGCATCAAACCCACGATAATAGTGCGTTACGAACTCTGTTCTAACACACGCTACAATACCTAATTTCGTTCAAAAATCAAATAGTAATCCTATATTTATTTGATATGAAATTATTAATTATTATGAATTTTTGATAAAGATGTAATTGCCTCATGGCAAGTCAATACTTGTCGGGTTTTGCGGAAAAGGGAAATAAAAAACCTTTAACCTTTTCCCCAAATCCAATTCCGAGTTAAAAATGCTTTACCCGAGCAGTATTGCATGGCAATTCATATAGTTTTTGTGAAGCTAAATAAGGTTTTGCCAATGTGATTATATAGCTAAGATGAATTTAAAGCTAATTTTAAGCATAAATATAGTCGAAGAATTTTACTAACAGATAAATAGTTTAATTTTTACGCAAAATGATGAAGTTAATCTTAATCATAACTTCAGCATTTTTGAATTTTATTTACAATAAAACAGGAATTATTGCAGATATAAAAATAAATAAAGTATTAAAATAAGTAATAGACCGTAATTGTAGATGATATCCGTTTATTAACAAATCCTATTTTCAGACTATTACCTTAATAATTTAGGCAGAGCAGGCAGGCAAAAGTGTTTTCTAAAAAGGTGCAGAGCTACATTAACCAAATCATAGTCGAAGAGAAAGTAATACAACAAGATGAAAAAGTATTTTGCCAGCAGGCAGATAGTGCTTCTCTAATGATTTGGATGGCTGGATGCAATGCACTTTATTGTTACTTAAATTCAAATTGGCTGGAATTTACTGGAACTCATCTAAAAATAGACAGGTCTGCATCTGCGCGAGGACAAGAGATAAGCAATGTCTGGACTTCTAGCATCCATCCAAAAGATAGACGACAATGTAAAAATATATACTTAAAAGCATTTACGAGTCATAACTCCTTTCAGAGGCAATATCGTTTGCGTCGGGCTGATGGTGAATATCGCTGGATTTTAGATACAGCCGTGCCACGATTTGCAGCAGATGGTAGCTTTGTCGGTTACATCGGTTATTGTGTGGATGTAACAGAAGTGCGACCTCTCCTGGGAAAAGCCTGTTCGGTGTTTACAAATTCATCTCGTCGTCTACGCAAACTAACAGAACAAAAACAGGCGGCAGAATTAACAAAAGCCCAAAAGCAACTACAAGCCGAAACAGCAAAACGCCAACTAGTTGAATCACAGTTACGCCAAAAAACATCAGAATTTGCAGCGATTTTGCAAGTGCTTCCTGGTTTGTACTTTCGTATTGATGCTGATGGAAATATTCTGGATTACAAGCCAGGAAAAATAGATAACCTGTATATGACAACAGAAGATTGTCAGGGTAAGAGTTTGCGAGAATGCCTACCGATTGTTATTAGCGATCGCTTACAGCAAGCAATAACTCAAGTACTTGAAACTCAATCTCCAGTCAGTTTTGAATATACCTTACCGCTTCCACAAGGAAAGAATAATTTTGAAGCTAGGTTATTACCATTACCAGAGCAACAAATCATAGTTCTTGTGCGCGACACCAGCGACAAAGTACAAGCAGCATTAATAGAAAGCGATACCAAATTTCGTACCATTATTGAAAATGCCAATAACATTATTTTTGCCCTGACACTTGAAGGAATATTTTCTTACGTTTCTCCTAACTGGACTGAAATTTTTGGGCATGAGGTTGCAGAGGTTGAAGGCCAATCCTTTGTTCCCTTCATACATCCTGACGATGTGCCTATCTGTGCAGATTATTTCCAAAGAATTGCGACAACAACCCAAAAGCAAGACCCAATTGAATATCGGGTAAAACACAAAAATGGCACTTGGCGATGGCATACAAGCAACTCATCTGCTATTCGAGATGGCAATGGTAATGTTTTAAACTTCGTTGGCATTTGCCATGACACCACCGATCGCAAACAAGCAGAAGTCGCACTCAGAGAAAGCGTCCAACGGGAAGCATTACTCAACCGTCTTTCTAACCAGATTCGAGCTTCCTTGGATCTGAATTACATTGTAGAAACCGCAGTGCAGGAGATCCGTAACTTATTCCAGATCGATCGCTGCGCCTTCTTTTGGTATCGACAAGATTCTGAAGTTCCTCATTGGGAAAGAGTATACGAAGCGAAAAGTTCCTCTTTAGCCTGTCTGCTTGACGATCGAGAAGCAACTAATGCAGAAATCGAACTCATCGCCGCCAAAACCTTGAATAGAGAAATCATCCGCATTAATGATGTTGAGACTGTGAACAATCACACTGCCCAGTTGTTTTTGCAGAAGTTCGGTTTCACTGCCTTTATGTCGCTACCCGTACACACCCAATCTGGTGAAATAGGTGCATTTAGTTGTGGTTCTTATCAGGGCTTCCGTCCTTGGCTGGATAACGAAGTAGATTTACTACAAGCAGTTACAGTTCAACTAGCGATCGCCATTGACCAAGCTAAACTCTACACCCAAAGTCGCATTGCCGCCCAAACCGCCCAAGACAAAGCCCAGCAGCTAGAAGCAGCATTATTAGAACTTCAACAAACCCAAGCGCAACTGATTCAAACTGAAAAAATGTCGAGTTTGGGACAATTGGTTGCAGGTATTGCCCACGAAATCAATAATCCTGTTAATTTTATCTACGGCAATATTGCTCATGCCAGTGAATATACGAAAGATTTGCTGGACTTGGTAGAACTTTATCAACAAAGTTACTGCCCACCAACACCAGAGATTCGCCAACAAATCTACAACATAGATTTAGACTTTCTCAAAGAAGATTTGCCCAAAATTTTGGATTCTCTGAACATGGGAGCCGAACGCATTCGGCAGATTGTCCTATCTTTACGCAATTTTTCTCGCCTTGATGAAGATGGCATGAAACGAGTGGATATTCATGAAGGTATTGATAGTGCCTTGCTGCTGTTGCAAAATCGTCTGAAAACCAAACCAGGACATCCTGAAATCCAAGTAATCCGAGATTACGGCAACCTGCAACCGGTAGTCTGTCACGCTGGACAAATGAATCAGGTGTTTATGAATGTATTGACAAACGCGATCGATGTTTTAGAAGAGTCATTTGTCATTTGTCATTTGTCATTAGCAAATAAATCTAAACAAAGGACAAACGACCAAGGACAAATGACTTCTCCTCAGATTCGCATTCGCACGCTCATTCAAGAAAACCGTGTAATCATTAGCATTGCCGACAATGGCCCAGGCATGACTGAGGAAATACGCAAACGCTTATTTGACCCCTTCTTTACTACAAAACCTGTGGGGAAAGGTACAGGTATGGGGTTGTCAATTAGCTACCAAATTGTCGTACAAAAACACGGCGGACAAATTCAGTGTATTTCAGCGCCAGGAGAAGGTGCGGAGTTTGTCATCATGATTCCATTACATCAGCAGCCTTCAACATAGATACAACTTTAATCTTTTCTTAATCAAAAAGTTAACCTATTGGTTGTTAACTAAGATTAATTCACTTTTTGCTGCAACATTTTAACCCCCCAAAACCTAAAATTTACAGGAATTGGGGGGATTATTTGTACTAATAGAGTGAGTTATGACTATAAATATTACAGTTCAATTGATTGAAAAACGTTGTAATGGTAGTACTATCTTTGCGTTGGCATAGCCCAACTCAGGCGATCGCACCTTTAAAAAAATCCCTAAATACACAAGTAAATTAAAAGACTGGGATGATACAACCTCAAGGTCAAAATAGTATCACCTACACCCGCGTTATCCATCTAAGTCATGTAATTGACATAGATATTCCCCAGTGGCCGGGAGATCCGACCGTAGAATTTGAAACTGTGGCTGAACTCAATAATGATGGCTATTATCTCCGAGGTTTCGCCTTGGGAGAACATAGCGCTACCCATATCAACGCTCCTAATAGCTTTCATAGCTATAGTATGGGAATTGACCAATACCCCGCTCAATCTCTAGTTGTACCTGCGGTGGTTATAGATATTCGCCAAGCCACAGCCATAAATTCTGATTATGCCCTGACTGTTGCTGATGTTGTAGCTTGGGAAGAAGAATACGGTGAAATTCCTCAAGGCTGCGTAGTTATACTGAATACTGGCTGGCAAAAAAAGTGGTTTGATAAAAGTGCATTTCTAAATCATGATGCTCAAGGTATTGCACACTTTCCAGGTTTTGGTAGCGACGCAACTCAATTTTTACTGGAGGAACGGCAAATCGCTGGGGTAGGAATTGATACTCATGGTGTAGACCCGGGACAGGATAACACCTTTGCTACTAATCGCCTGGTATTGGAAAAACCGCGTATTGTTTTAGAAAATCTCACCAATTTGGATCAGTTACCACCTAAAGGTACTACATTAGCGATCGGGATTCTTCGGTTGCGTGGTGGTTCTGGCTCTCCCGTGGGTGTCTTGGCGTTAGTGCCTTAATTTTTATACCAATTTCCTAAACTTGAGGATAATCTAGAAAGCAAGCAAACTTAGTATAGCTTTATGTAAAATCGGTAGCGTTTTTAAACGCAGAGGAACGCAAAGTAAACGCAAAGGTACGCAGAGTCTTGCCAAATTTTCTTGGCTTTTTATTTCTTTCTTTGTGTCCTTCTCTGGCGAGACGCTGCGCGAATGCGTCCTTTGTGGTTCGTTCTTCATATAGAAGTTGTATTAGTACATCCAGGGATTTTTAAGATGACAACTCCGCTATCTTGCCGCAATTACATTGATGGTCAATGGTTGAGTGCTGTAGGGGAAGCAACTTTAGAAAGTCGCAACCCTGCAAACAAAACCGAAGTCGTTGCCACATTTCCCCGATCGCAAGTTAATGATGTAGATACAGCAGTAGCCGCAGCCCGTAAAGCCTACCACAGTTGGCGCAAAGTCCCCGCCCCAGCTAGGGCAGAATATATCTTTCGCGTCGGGGAAATATTACTCCAGCATAAAGAAGAACTTGCCCAGTTAATCAGTCGAGAAATGGGTAAACCAATAACAGAAGCTAGGGGAGATGTGCAAGAAGGTATTGACTGTGCCTTTTACACTGCTGGCGAAGGACGGCGACTATTCGGGCAAACTACACCATCGGAAATGTCTAATAAATTCGCTATGACTGTGCGAATGCCCATCGGAGTTTGTGCCTTAATTACTCCCTGGAATTTCCCAGTGGCAATTCCTTGCTGGAAAGCTATGCCAGCTTTGGTATGTGGCAATACAGTCATCCTCAAACCTGCCGAAGATACCTCTGCCTGTGCAACTAAATTGATTGAGATTTTCCAAAAAGCAGGTTTACCACCAGGAGTAATTAACTTGGTGCATGGTGTAGGAGAAGAAGTAGGCAAAGCTTTAGTTGAGCATCCTAATGTTGATTTGGTATCTTTTACCGGTTCTTCAGAAACGGGTGCTTTTGTTGGCGCTACTTGCGGACGTACTCACAAGCGCGTCTGTTTGGAAATGGGTGGTAAAAATGCCCAAGTGGTAATGGAAGATGCTGATTTAGAACTTGCTCTCGATGGCGCAGTGTGGGGTGCTTTTGGAACAACCGGTCAACGATGTACGGCTACTAGTCGCCTGATTTTGCATCGTGATATTAAAGAAAAATTTACTACCATGCTTTATGAGCGTACTAGTAAGTTACGTTTGGGTGCTGGCACTGACAATAATACAGATATTGGCCCGATTGTCAATGAAAAGCAACTCAAACAGGTGAGCAAGTATTTGGATATTGCCCGTGAAGAAGGAGCAAAGGTTTTAATTGGTGGAGAAATTGCCAGTGAAGGCGAATTGAAAAATGGTTACTTCTTTCAACCAACTATTTTGGATGATGTAACTCCCGATATGCGAGTTGCCCGTGAAGAGATATTTGGGCCAGTGGTGGCATTAATTGAGGTTACTTCCTTTGAGGATGCGATCGCAATTCTCAACGATAGCAATTACGGTCTTTCTTCTTCAGTTTACACCCGCGATATCAACCGGGCTTTTACTGCCATGCGCGACATCGAAGCAGGTATCACCTATATTAACGGCCCCACTATCGGCGCAGAAGTACATTTGCCCTTTGGTGGTGTGAAACAAACCGGTAACGGACACCGCGAAGCTGGAACTACTGCTTTGGATGTTTTCACAGAATGGAAAAGCGTTTATGTTGACTTCTCTGGAAGTTTGCAACGCGCTCAAATTGATAACCGCAGTTAATTTTGTAATACAGCAATTTTCAGTTGAGTAGACTATAAAAAAGACCTAGCGCCCAGCCCCTTCCCTACAAGGGATGGGGAATAAGCCTTTTAGAAGAGAGAATCTAACTAACACGCATTGAAATGCGAAATTTGTAGTATCCCCTTGACATCATGGAGAGCATGTACTACATTTGTAGTATAAAGACAAAGACGACAACAAAAGGCAAAACTAAAACCTCTCAGAAGCTTGACAATTGCATAGATGCTACTTTTGGGGCCGCGATTGGTGTTCGACTGCTCCGAAGCCAACAAACGGACGGTTGCAGGATTCGGGTTCAATTCCCGACGGCTCCACCAAACTTGACTGCGGTTGAAGTTGTGTAGACGCTTCCTTCGCAAGATTCAGAGCATCGCAATTATACAAACTTGGGTCTGTAGCTCTAACGGTAGAGTTCCCAGATGTCACTTGTGCCCTGACAGAAAAAGCTTACATACTTGCTCAATGGTAGAGCGATCGTCTCTAAAACGATAAGTGTAGGTTCAATTCCTGCGGTGTTACTACAGCTTTTTCAACTTGCATGAGGTGTGAGTGTAACTCTCACAGGGAGGGTATCGGTTCAATCCCGATCAGATCCACTAATACGAATTCGTAATTCGTAATTCGTAATTCGTAATTAAAAAAGAGGTGATTGGAATGGTTCATATTCGATTTGAAGGACGTTCTGTTGATGTGCCAAAAACCCAATTGGGAATTGCAGCAGGGATGAATGATGTGGCGGTGAAGGAGCGTGTTGCTCGACATTTAGATGTAAATAGCGATCGCCTTTCTGCTTACGTAATCGATCGCCGTCCTAGTGGCGATTTGATCGTCCGTCCTGAAGCTGTCTACGGTTAAATTTTAGAGTCATCCGTGCCCCAACAGAAGAAGCATACATACACATTGATAACGGCTCTAAGGTAGCGAAATTCGAGCGATCGAGCAAGCGAAGTATGATTAAGTCTCTCGCAGATTTAAGATACGTGCCCACTGCCAATAGTTGGCAAGAGCGGCCGTAGCTGTAAAAAGCTTTTTGAACTTGCACGGAGTGATTTAAGACTCAATTCTGCGCCCTAACTTGTGAAGTCTACACACACTCCGGCAACGGAATGCAGGTTCGATTCCTGCCGCTCCCGTTAATGGGAGCGTAGCCAAACTGGTAAAGGCAATCGTGAAAACTGCTTTGCTAACTTGCGCGGAATTTCAATTAATTATTTAAATCCTATTTGTCTATAATTTTTACCCAATACGGAGGTGAGTTCAATGATGTTAGCTAACTCATGTTTAATAACAACTCAATTAGAACAACTGAATTTAAACAACGTGAGATATGAGCGAACATCGTTTGAGCGAAATTGTGATTGAGCGTCCTCGCGGTGGGAGGAGAATTAGCCTCAAAAAGGTGACTGGCTTTAAAAAGCGATTATACAAAATCACCGAGGATGCAATTCAGGATGGATTGTTTAATTCTTACCTGATTAAACCAATAAATAAATCCAAGTATCTTTCAGACCATCTCGGCCCTCTGCGTCGGTTTTTGCGTTCAAAAATCGGACAACCTTGGAATGAGGTTTACAGCCAATTGTGTCAACGATTAGATCCCAACACAATGGCAGGACAGCATGTTATCGATCATGTATGGGACTACGTTGAACGCCATGTGGAAATAATTGATGGTGGTTTTTATAGCAAGCCTTATCAAGGGTATCGAAATCAGCTAGATGTAAGCTATCGCGATCGCTTCTATATCCATCCTGAAACCGGAATTCTTTGTGCAGTCGAAAAAATACCTCGAAAGCAGAAGCAAAAGCCGGAACAAACTGATATTCTCATCATTGATAATTATCATCAATACCAAAAGCTAAACGAGATTTGGTATTTAATTACCTTTGAAGATATTCCGCCACACACTCATTATGTGATGGATGCTGTCAAGGGTAGAATTCATTATTCTGCTGTGATATGTAGAGGTCAAACGATTTACGCTGTTAGTAAAAAGCAGTGTAACAAGAAAGAAATTCGATTTATTTTAAATCAACTTTCTAAAACATAAAATTTTCACTTCGTGCCCTAACTGAAAAAGCTTACATACTAGCCGAATGGTAAGGCACTTGACTTAAGATCAAGCAACTACTGGTTCAAATCCCGTGTGTGAATCAACAGCTTCTTCGACTTGCACGAGGTGATTTAATTTCATTTAAATATGGAGGTGAGAACGATGAAAAAGATTAATTCTTTCAACATCGAGCCTGAAGATTTTGACGATTTCTGCTTTTGAACCATCAAGCAAACGTCGTCGTGGCTTCCCATCTGAAAAAGCTGTTAAACGTGGCGATCGCCTTGTTCATGGCGACAAGGAACTACAGGAAAAGCTTGGTAACAATGACCTTTGTCTTTGTGGTTCTGGTCGCTGCTTTCAAGAAGTGCTGTCGCAATAGCGGCAGATATGATGGCAGCTTACGCAGCTACTACTTTTAGGAAGTAAGAGCAAATTCGATAATTTTCCGCTCATTTCATTACCCAGTACCCAATCCCTAGTCCCCAGTCCCTTTTACTTGGCAGTTGTTGCCGCGCCCCGATCGCAGAAGCTTACATAATTTTGCACAAATTATACACAATGCTTCTACAACTTGCGCGGTGACTTTATCGCCCCGCGTGCAACACCTGCCTCCTTCAATTTTGGATTTTAGATCGCAGTCTAAAATCCAAAATCCAAAATTCCTAAAGGAGGTTCCCATGAATACCGCAGAACGCGATCTGCGTTTAGAAATGCTCAATAGTTTGCTCACAACTCCTCACCGCAAACTTGAGCAAGTCGCAGAAATTCACCAGTTAATTGTTGAACTCGATCCCATTTTCTACGGACATCTCGCAGTTTGGTATCAACGTTATGGCGATGTCCGCGACCATAAAGAAGTATTCCTAGCTCATTTACTAACCAGCAATTTGATTGAACACCGTGATGCTGGATTTATGATGCTGCAAGAGTTTCCGCCCTATCAAGTAGCTCGTGTGGTGGATTTTATGAAGCAGCAGCAAAATAAGCTGCCTCGTTCGGCTCGGACTGCGGTACGGCGTTACTTGAAGGTACGGGAGAGCAATCCGGCTCTGTTCGATCGCGCCGCTTTGCGAGGTCGTAAAGCAATGAAGCACTTATATGCTTCACTGCACATCAAGCCAAATGAACGGGCAAATGCGATTTTGTTTGGCGATACTCCTCCAGAGGGTTCTTTAGCAAATGTCCTGAAGCAGCTTGCTAAGGCAGAAAATGCGGCAGAACAGGCACGGCTGATTGTGGAGTTCAAAATTCCCTATACGATCGCAGTTGGTGCAATCAAGCAACTTACACCTGTTGTCTTGGTGGCATTAATCAACAGTATGACTCCTCAAGAAGCGATCAATAACCTCAAGTCTCTCCAGACTAGAGGCGCAATGGATCATCCAGAAGTCAAGAAGCTGATTGATTCCAAGCTGGAGGCAGCGTCTAAGAGTACCCGTGTCTCAGCATTTAAAGCACAGGTTGCCGCAGACGCAGGAGATTTTGACGCAGACACCGTTGCTCAACTAGAAAAGGTGACAAACGAACAGGTAAAGCGGCGTGGTGCGATCGCTCGTCCAACTGCTTTATTGGTGGATAAGTCTGGTTCAATGGAAAATGCGATCGCGATCGGTAAACAACTCGCTGCCCTAATCTCTGGTATCACTAAGGCAGAACTGTTTGTCTACGCCTTTGACACCATTCCTTACGCTATTACAGCAAAGGGCAAGGAGTTGACCGACTGGGAGCGTGCCTTCCAGCACATCAATGCAGGTGGTGGTACTAGCATCGGCTGTGCATTGGAAGCAATGCGGAAGAAGAAGCAGGTAGTTGACCAGATAATTTTGGTGACGGATGAGGGCGAAAATGCTGCTCCTTACTTCGGTGAAGTCTACAAGAACTACTGCCGGGAGTTGGCGATAATGCCCAATGTGGTGATTGTCCGTGTGGGTGGTCATTACGACTGGGTGGAGAGTCAATTGAAACAGCAGCAAGCACCTGTAGATACGTTTACTTTTGCGGGTGATTACTACAGTTTGCCGAATATCGTCCCACTTCTAACACGCCCCTCTCGCCTGGATTTACTGATGGAGATTCTGGATATGCCCTTGCCTGTGCGAGATGATAAATAAGTTCTAAAATTATAACAATGCTTATTATTATAAATAGTAAGCATTGATTTTTTTGTAAATTTTAACCGCTTGTATTCTGCTCAAGCCAAGCAACTAAATCAGATATATTTGAAAAATCCCAAAATTCTTCTCCTAAGCTTTCCAATTGCTCAGTAGATAATACTTGGAGACGCTCGATTATTAGTGAATCTATCTTACCAAAGCGTCTATTTAAAAGACGTAAAGTATATTTAAACGCTCCTTTTTGTTCTCCCTTTTGCAAAATATACTGATAAATCACTGATTCTTGCATAGTTGCCTCCCGTAATAATTGCAGAATCAAATCTTGCTCAAACTTTAACCCTGCTAAAATCTCAGTATAAGCAGCAGTATTTTGTCTTGTCTCGATATCTGGAATTTTAGCAATTTCCTGGGCAACCTGGGATAATAACATTTGGGGTGAATCTGTTTGTGTTAGCGGTGCTAAAGGTAATAATGCTAGATTGCTAAGAAATAGTGCTGAATCTTGCTCCCACATCCGTATAACTCGATAACGGTGGGTTGTTACTTCACTGACATATTCATCAGTAAAAGCGATCGCGTCACTTGTCTGTTGCAAGAAAATTACTACTTGTGTGACAGGAACTTGATATTTACGTGTCAATCTAACGTAATAATCTAGCATCCGCAGAGAAATTGGTTTTTGTGATTTGATAGTAGTTTGAAATTCTAGGTGTAAAATCCGATTTTCTGTTTGCAGAAATGTTACTGAGTCAGCGCGTATGGGTTCGATGCTCAATTCAGTTTTTAAAATTTCAATTTTTTGCGGTTCTTGATTTAATAACCAACGGATAAAATCAAGGGGATACTTTTCTGCAAGGATATTACAAAGGTTATCATATTCTGCCATCTAAAGGATTACACTTGATTTTATTTATTATTTTATATTAGATTGGCTTCTTGGCAGTTTAGCCGTATTACCAGCGTCATCAATGAGTATTTCAGTAGATTAGTGAGTGATATCAAGTAACAGCGATCGCTCTACTCCAAAATCTCTCTTTTCATCTCTTCTAATTTTATGTAGTATATTGTATTATATAAATATCCTGCGTGCCCTAACTCGTGTGAGCCTACATACTAGTACGAGAGGAAGGTAACACTGCCAAATGCAGTGGGCGTGTGTGAACGGGGAGTGCGAAGAACCTGGGAGGTTGGCTTAAAAGTAGCCATCCTTTAAAGAGTGTGTAATAACTCACCAGTGGAGTCCCTCTAGTAACTGAGAACACGTAATGCTCCACTAACTTGCACGCAGAATTTTATTAATTCGTAATTCGTAATTCGTAATTCGTAATTAATAAAGTCAGATTTTATAGGGTTGCATTGGTAGCCTTATTTGTGAAAATTGGTATTAGTTATGACTAATATATTTAAGCTAATTAACCAAATTGCGATCGCAGAAGCACAATTACACAGCACCCAATTCCTAGCACCCTGCGTCAAAGGTGGACGAGTTCGCACACGGGTAGCCGGGATGGTTTACACCTTCAGTCCAAAACCTAGTAAATTTCAAGGTTGGGGCATCTTTCAGGCTGTGGATGAAAAAACAGCAACGGTTATAGAAGAAGCAGACTTACCCCAAATTGCAGAATACTTGCAACACTTTCCCCAAATACGACTGCGGTTAGCACATCAACTGCAAAAACAAACTTGGTTAGCATATCCTGTGAATGAAGCAGATATGCGTCAACGGTTGAAGGTGGTTAAGCCGATCGCAGTCCACTTAATTACCGAGGGCGTTACCTTTGAGCAAATCATTGCCCGATGGAATGGACATTCATGCTGGTTCGAGGAAGTTGATCGCCGTACCGATCCGGTAATTGTTGAAACTCTGCAATCTGCCGTTAAGCAACTAATTCCGGCTGAGGAATTACAGTTTAAGGGCATTACTCCAGAAATCCGCACAGTGTATGAATTAGCAACTCGGCGCATTGAGGGATTTACTCAACCCCAACAGGATGAAAAGCGATTGAGAAAAGCTTTGCAAATGGGTGGCGGTGAATTAAATCAATTCCACGATCGCAACGACTACTGGACAGTTGATTGGACAACTTCTGATGGGGTTCGCCATAGTAGCGCGATCGCCAAAACTGATTTAACTGTTGTTAGTTCTGGCATTTGTCTAAGTGGACGCGATCGCGATTTCGACTTGCAATCCTTAGTAGCTGTCATAGAACAACAAGAGTAGTTAATTACGAATTACGAATTACGAATTATTATGAGTGTCTTTTTTCATGAACAGCTTTACCGCACCAATGCTGTGATGACAAAGCTGAAAAACTATCCTGTAACCATTTGTGGTGCTGGAGCATTAGGAGCTAATATAGCGGAAAACTTAGCTCGGTCTGGTTTTGATAAACTTACCGTGATAGATCGCGATCGCATTGAGGAGCGTAACCTTTCAACTCAGCCTTACTACCGTTCTGATGTTGGAGCTTTCAAGGCGAAAATCTTGGCGAACAATTTATATCGAGCAATTGGTACTAAAGTTGATGCCAAAACAAAGGAGTTAACATCAGCAAATACAACTCAACTACTCAAAGACAGTCAGCTAATTATCGATGTCTTTGACAATAGCGTGGCGCGTCAAGCGGTGAAAGATTATGCTGACCAATTAAGCATACCTTGTCTTCATGCCGGACTATCGGCTGATTATGCAGAAGTGATTTGGAATGACGTTTATCGCGTTCCTTCCGAGGCTAATGATGATGTTTGCGATTATCCGTTAGCGCGAAACCTAGTGATTTTAACTGTTGCTGTGGCGTGTGAAGCGATCGTTTCATTCATTGCCACAGCAGAACAGCGTAACTTTAGTATCACCCAAAAGGATCTGACTGTTCAATCTATGTATTAGCGAGTCCGCTTTTTCGGTCAAAATTCATGTCTGTTTTCTGACTCCTGACTCCCAATACTTGTCGGTTAAAGGGAAAAAGGGAAACCTTTAACCTTTACCCCAAATCAAATTCCGAGTTAAAAATGCTTAACCGAGCAGTATTGTCCTGACTCCTGAATTATGTTCGATAATAATAGCTACAATAAAACTATTAAAGTATTTTATTAAGAAAATGACAGATTTAACTCCGAATAGTACATTTCTAATAGCAGGAATTGTTTTTATAACTATTGCCGTCATTGGACAATCTAAATTAGGGTTTGTCGAAATTAATCCCGGTTGTTTTGGGAGATTTTTGGCTCTAATTATTGGTATTTCAAGCTTATTCTATGCTCTGGGACTACTAAGTTTTTCAACTGAAACTATTGACCTGTTGAGGACTTCTCTAACAGAACAAATTAAACAGAGTATAGGTTCAATTAATGACTTGTTGCAAGGATCGTAAAAAAATTATTTCAGGGTGCATTTAAATAGCTTAGAGTTAAGAGGTTGTTTGAAAAATATTTTTTGTGATTTTAGGCACTCATTAATCCCCCTAATCCGTCTTAAAAAGGGGGAAAGAATGAAAGTCCTATGTTTTAAGGGGGATTCAGGAAGATATAGAAGTTTTTAAGCAGACACAATATCATTCCTTACTTATCAACTTTCTTTCTTCAGGGAGTAAGGTAGTTTCATCCTTCGGAGGTTCGCTATCTACGGCTTTGGCTGTAGTTATATACGGTTTGATTATTAAGCTAACACCAATTGTCCAACCTAATGCAACCGTCCAACCTGCGAGAATGTCGCTAGGAAAATGTACCCCCAGATAGAGACGACACCATGCAATAGCTATGATGTATAAGCTACCCAAGGTGAGAACCAACCAGCGCCAAGAGCTAGCCCAAGTTAAGAATAGCAAAATTGCTACCAAAGTTATACTCGTCATGGCATGACCACTAGGAAATGCAAAAGTATACTCAGGTGCAATGGACTGCCACAATTGGGGACGTACTCGATGCATTAATTGCTTTGCTGTGCGGTTGATGATCGTACTTCCTAATGAGGCGGTGAGTAAATAAGCTAGCGATCGCCAGCGTTTTTGTAGTAGTAATATAAGTGCGATCGCACCTAAAATCGGTATCGCCGTCCAAGGCAAACCAATTATAGCCAGTGTCACCGCTAAAACATCTAACTGTGGGTTGGCTGTGGAATGAACTGCTAATAAAATAGGCACATCCCACGGGAAGCCTGCTTGATTTTCCCATATCTTCACTGTCAGGATTTCAAAGACCTGGAAAGGTAAATAAACTCCTATCAAGAGGATTAAGAGCGATCGCCAACGAGCAATCAATAGATTTTTGAGAAAAGAAAGCGGTGACTGACTCTCTTGATTAGCTTTTTTCACAGTTTGCATATTAAGTTATTGTAATCAATTAACGTACAAGTTTTTTCTTAATGTCATCTATCACTAGATAGTTTTAGTTACTTTGACTCCTTAATACTAAACAAATTTAATCTTTTTTTTCTTAGGCAAGGATATTGAAAGTTGTCCAACTTTACCGATTACAAAATACTAGAATCTTGAGAAGTTCCACAATGTTTACAATACGACAAATGTTTATAAGTAAGATTATGACAGTTTTGGCATTCAACGTATTGGTAATAGCCACAGTGCGGACAGTAAGTATCAATCTGTCGAATTTTCTTAGCGCAATTGACACAGCGTGATTTTTGGACTCTATTAGCTGCCTGAACTTTAGTATTAAAGACAACTTTTTGAAAAAACTGGATAATTCCAAAACCAATAATTGGAATCAGCAAAATATAAGCATAATTTATCAGGAAAACTAACCCACCAAAAAGGGTACTAATGATATTAAAGAAAAATTGAAATATTGCACCTATTTGCAGAAATTCAAATACTTTAACAATTAGTGGAATAAAAAATATAACTAGCAAATGCCAGCTAATTAGCGATACAAGTCCATATCCTCTTCTCTGAGCAAATTTGTGAACTGATAAAGCAATGATAATCAGAGGTAATAGAAAAAGCGACTGAAAACCAAGCTGTATACTTGGATACCAGAATGATGCGTGCTGATAACCTTTGTCAACTTCCTGGAATTGATTGTCATCTTTAAGAAAGGTTATAAAACTAATGTTTTCCGGTTTAGTAAGCAGTTCATTTTTAATAGTAGAAATTTCTTGTTTAAGAAGATAAATTTGGCGATTATTTTGTTCTAAGGTCTGTTTAGCTTTTTCAGCACTGACTTGATTAATTGATTGTTCACGACCCTGACCTGCAATTTTTTCTAATAACGTTGAGTCATATTGGGCTTTAATAGTGCGATTGGCTTGTTCAAGGGAAGTTATTTTCGCTTGTTCCCGATCGATAGTTTTGATGATTTGCTGCTTTTCAGGATTGTCAATTTTATCTTTGTAGCTGGCATATTGCAAACACGTTTGAGAAACCTTACCTAAATGTCCGGCTTCAGCTTTTTGATAGTTTTCCTGAAAACTGGGTTGATTATTCTGGTAATCTGACAATGAAAGTCTCACAATTTCATAGTCTTTATCTTTAGTGGTTTTTGCCCGGTAATTTTGCCATTCTGAATAACATGGATAAGCTTCGGTCGGGCTGATATGCCATCTGCTAATATCATCCAGTCCCGTAAAAACATTCATCAAGATAAAAATGTCAATTAAAATGATCACAATCAAACTCACTTTATTCAGTGGTTCGTTGTTGATTGTTCTTGATTGACTCCAAAATTGACTCAAAAATCGGCGAATTCTGGCAAACATATTGTCTTTTAAATAAATAGAAATTTAATCCGAATCAATTCTATATGATTAATACTGAATAGCTGGAATAAAATACATCTATTCATCTCAAGATTTGTTAATTTTTGAATATGAACAAATCCCTAACTTCTCAAAGAAGTCAGGGATTTGTAGCTTTCAATTTTCACAAATCAGGCTATGGTCAAAAATATTATGACTTCCACCTGAAGTTGATATAGGTAGCGGCTGTGTGCCCTAACTGAAAACTATTTCGCAGCAAAGTAGGCTTCTAGCGCCTCGGAACCACCAATTAATTTACCATCAATAAATACTTGGGGAACTGTTGTCGCCCCTGTAACTGCTCGTAATGAGCGTGTGGTGATATCCTTACCCAAGGTAATTTCTTCGTAATTAATGCCATGTTCCTTGAGCATGGCTTTAGCACGCGCACAGAAGGGACAACCAACTTTCGCAAATAGAGAAACTACTTCGGGCTTCACTGCTTGGGGGTTAAGATATCTGAGCATTGTTTCAGCATCGGATACCTTAAAGGGATCTCCTGGCTCATCTGGCTCAATAAACATTTGGTTAATTACACCATCTCTTACCAGCATCGAGTAGCGCCACGATCGCTTACCAAAACCTAAGTCTGATTTATCTACTAGCATCCCCATGCCTTCAGTAAATTCACCATTGCCATCTGGAATTAGTGTAACATTTTCTGCTTCTTGATCCTTTGCCCATTCGTTCATCACAAAGGCATCATTGACAGAAATACAGATAATGTCATCGACACCATTTTCTTTGAAAACCCCAGCCAACTCGTTATAGCCAGGGAGATGAGTTGATGAACAAGTCGGAGTATAAGCACCTGGTAAAGAGAAGACAACTACTGTCTTATTAGCAAACAATTCCTCGGTTGTCACATCTACCCACTGATTGCCCAGACGAGTATGAAAAGTAACATCAGGAACTCTCTGTCCTCGGCGATTCGTAACCATGTTCTTGCTTCCTCAAGTAATCAATCCCAGTCATAACCTAGCATGGGAGAACTAGTATAATGTGACTATCAATCAGTTAAGAGACTTCATTAATGAATGGAGCGATCGCTGCAACAAATTCAGCAGTTGATTCATAGGGTAAAACATTCCGCCCGTTTATTTTTATACCTTGGCAATGAGGCAAATAGGCGAGGTAGTCAGCCAAGCGTTTATCTGGCGTTTCTTTTTTACTTTTTTGGCTAATACTTGATGCACTTTCCCCCATAATTGCTAGTGTTGGCTGCTGAATTGAGGCTATAGAGTTAGTATAATCATCTCGCCAAAACCCTGCTAAAAAAGAAAACACTGCATGGCGACTAGCAGGATTTTCTGCACCTGCAACCAATGTATTCAACCACTCTGTATCCACAGCATTTTCAGAAGCAAAGAGTTGGCGAGTTGAGAAAGAACGTAAAAACTTAGGGGTGCGTGCATAGCGATAAAAAGGAATCCCAAAAGGAGAATCTAAGGCATTCCAAAGAAATTTTTGCTGCCATTCTGGTGGTTTATTTGCCATCAAAGCCCACGCTGGAGGCCCTGAAAGGACAAGTTTAGCAATTAAGTTTGATTCTTTTTGGACTAATTGGATAGCAACTGGTAATAATGCCCCTTGTACTACTACAATTACAGGTTGCCGTACTACTGTTTGTAAAAAGTACTGTAACTGGTCTGCCCAATCATTAGGAGTATAAGCCAGATGAGGCATCAGACTCTCACCACATCCTAGTAAATCAGGGTTATAAATGGAATTACGCTGACCTGAATCATACCATTCACGACAAAATCGCTGCCAAAATTGCCGCGACAATCCCACACCAATAGGATGAATTAATAGTAAGGGAATACCCTCAGATGTTGAGTTAACTGGTTGATGAACTTCGTAGGCACAACGATAATTCTGCCATGTGTAAAACTGAGTAGGAGATGCTGTCAGATTTGTTGTGTTAGTTACAGCAGATGGTTGCATAATTCCTAGTTTTAATACTTGCTAAAAAATCATCTGTGGATGAATTAACTTGTATCCAGCCTCTTTCAGCTTTTCATTCGATACCCAAGCATTATATGGGCGAGTACTCTTAATAGAAGTATCCCATATAACTTTGGGTAAATTATGTTTTTCAAAGAGGCTATCTAGTAAATCTCGGCTGGTGAGATGTGCATCATCTACCAGATTGTAAATCCCTTGCAAACGACGATGGCGGGCAAATTCTATCGCTGCAACAATATCATCCAGGTGAATCCAATTTGTGATATCTTCGCCGCCGGGACGGGTTGTACCAGAATATCTACCAAATATTTTCAACAGTTCCCTACCAGGGCCATAGATTCCTCCTAAGCGGAAGATACAAACGCGAAGATTTTCGCACGATGCTGATAATAATATATCCTCTGTTTTACGGAGAATTTGGGCATTTAAATTAGCAGGTGCAAGCGGTGTTTCTTCATCTACCCATACACCATTTCTGTCACCATATACAGCATAACTACCTGTATATATTAGTTGTTTCACACTTTTACTATGCTGTAAGCATGAAACTAAATTTTGGGCAGTTTGTAGATATGTTTCTTCATAAACTTCCCCACTTTTTGCACCAACACTCAAAAGTACAACATCTTGATTATGCAAAAATGATTTTAGACTATCTAGGTCGTTCCCGGAGGTCACGACAACTCTTTGAGATACTGATTGTAGTGCAGAGACACGCTCAGAAGAAGTTGTGGTTGCACTGACAACAAAATTCATTTTTTGCTGCCAATATTGAGCAATTTGATAACCAACATAACCACAACCAATGATTGCAACGTTCATGACAAATTAAACACAAATAAATTAAACTACTAGTTGAGACGCTATTCTCAATTAAGGGAGTAGGCGTAAATAGATTTAACTGTCCAGAGTTAACAGTCAATAGTCCCGAAATTTTGACTTAGTGCTAATGACCAATGATCAATGACTATTTTGCTAGTTCTTTTTCAATTATGGCAATTATTTCTGGTGAATTTGGTTGAACACTACTATTAAATCTAGCTATTACTTCACCTTGTTTATTAACTAAAAATTTTTCAAAGTTCCAAGCAACAGTTCCTGTTGGCTCAACGGCTTTGGTAAGTCGCTCATAAAGTGGATGCTGCTGTGAGCCTTTAGCATGGACTTTATCAAAGAGTTCAAATGTAACACCATATTTACTGGTGCAGAACTGCAAAATTTCTTCATTGCTTCCTGGTTCCTGCGCTCCAAAATCGTTACAAGGAAACCCCAAAATCTTTAATCCTGCTTCGCCATACTTCTGGTTTAACTTTTCTAACCCGTCGTATTGAGAAGTATAACCGCAGTAGGAAGCCACATTCACAATTAAGAGTACGTTCCCGGCATAGTCGTTTAATTGCTTATCTTCACCGTTGATTGTCTTGACTGCGATATCTGAAATTGTGTTACTCATCTTGAATCTGATTTATAGGGAATATTGCCAAGTTTCCCATATTACAGGTACTCTAAACCCAGTTTGTTGAAGGAAATTAGGTTTGTTAATCTTATTTACTGCTACGGTTCTGTTTAACTCAGGTGAAATGGGGAGTAATGTACTTCAATTACTTGAAAAGCGCTATCAGCTAGCGATCGCCTATAAGTTTACACTTGTAACGAGATTTACTTTTTCTGTAAATAGCTCGACTAATCCGCTATCTGACAAATATGCGTTACTTTTAATACATTCTTTGTTGCAGAGATCAATTCTTAATTACAGTCAGTAGTCAGCTTAAAGGAGAATTACTCAATCTTCAAGGTAGTTCCCAAGAAAGTAACAAACAATTAATCGTTCGTATAAAAAATTAACAACATACAGTATTTTCCGATGCTGATATTGGAAAATACTTAACCATAAAGGATATAGTTGCTTTACTTTTTGTATCAAAAAATATTTTCCCTAACTTAATCAAAAAATGTATTTTAAGATACAGTTTTTTGGTCACAGTCAATAGAATATTATTCAAATTTATCCGTATAGGAATAAATTTACTAAAGTGAAATCAAAAAATAATCTCATAATTTCTGTGAACGATTGATATTTTTCTCCGCTCGGAGTTTTTAATGTTAGAAAAAGTGTGTTTTCAAGAAAATAAATAACTGACACAGATAATGAGATAATTATTTCCTAAAAGTGTTGGCTCAAACCTTATTTGTCGGCAAAATTAAGTTAATTGATGTTGTTAAATATATTGACAAAATAAATTGGCGCTTTTCCAATGGTAAAGAATAACCAATGAATAAGCATATTCGATCTTGACATCGCCTACTGGTGCTAGCGATCGGTTCAATTGCCAGAAGATCCGACTTTATTTTTGAAAGATTAAAGATTAAATGAAGAAGACTTGACTATTTGCGAAAAAACATCATAAATTTCTGAAGAAGAACTACGAAAAATATTTACAAATGTACCAATAGTTTTTTAAACTCCTATGAAGGTTATTTAAATTTCTGGTTTTAATCAAGTGTTCTGAAGGAAAAATACTAACTTCGGACGCTGGTTTTTTCTAATCAACCTGTTTTCCACTTTTTTAAGGATGGTTTTGAGGATGATGTTCAAATTTATGTACAAACAAAAATCTAAAACAAAAAATAGGCATCAGTCTAGAAGAAATTATGCTGTAAACTCACAGTCCAACTCAAAATTCCAACTGTTTAATTTAGCAATTAAGCGACTATCTCCAAGTTGGCAAGCTTGTTTACCTATAGCTTGTCTGATTCTTTTGGGTTGGAGTTATGCCGCAGTTGCCCAAACACCAGCCACAGGGCCAACAACAGCAGAACTCAAAGTTGCTCTTGACACTCTGTGGGTTGCGATCGCAGCCTTTTTGGTATTCTTTATGAACGCTGGTTTTTGTATGTTAGAAACCGGCTTCTGCCGCCAGAAAAACGCTGTCAACGTTCTTTCCAAAAATTTGATTGTATTTGCTTTATCCACCATTGCATTTTGGGCCATCGGTTTTGGCTTAATGTTCGGTGATGGCAACGACTTCATTGGATTGAGTGGATTTTTCTTAGGAGGAGCAGATAACAGCCCCGCCACAGGAGACACTTATAAAGGTGTATTCGCTGCTCTTAATTGGACTGGTATACCCCTAGCTGCCAAGTTTTTATTCCAGCTAGTGTTTGCTGGAACAGCAGCAACAATCGTTTCTGGTGCAGTAGCCGAACGGATTAAGTTTGTTGACTTTCTAATTTTTAGCCTCTTACTTGTAGGTATTCTCTACCCCATTACCGGACATTGGATTTGGGGTGGTGGTTGGCTAGCAGACAGAGGCTTTTGGGATTTTGCCGGTTCTACAGTAGTTCACTCTGTAGGTGGTTGGGCAGCTTTAATGGGAGCAGCATTTCTTGGGCCACGCCTTGGTAAATATCAAGACAAGCAAGTTGTGGCTTTTCCCGGTCACAACATGAGTATCGCTACCTTGGGTTGTCTAATCCTGTGGTTGGGGTGGTTTGGTTTCAACCCCGGTTCTGTGATGGCTGCCGATCCTAGTGCAATCAGTCACATTGCTGTCACCACTAACATGGCTGGTGCTGCTGGTGGAATTGCTGCCACAATTACAGCTTGGTTCTACTTAGGCAAACCAGACCTGTCAATGATTATCAATGGTATTTTGGCTGGCTTGGTTGCCATTACAGCGTCTTGTGCTTACGTAGGTATTCCTGCTTCTTTAATCATTGGCTTGATTGCTGGGGTACTAGTAGTTTTCTCAGTAACATTCTTTGACAAACTAGGTATTGATGACCCAGTGGGAGCTACCTCAGTTCACCTAGTTTGTGGTATATGGGGAACTCTCGCAGTGGGTCTATGGTCTGTTGGCCCTGGTATTTATTCCTGGTATACACTTGGCCCAGAAAAAGGTTTATTTGCAGGTGGTGGCTTTGGACAGTTCGGTATTCAGCTACTGGGCGTTGTCTCAGTAGGCGGCTTTACCGTTTTAGTGAGTAGCATTTTTTGGCTAGTACTAAAAACTACTTTAGGTATTAGAGTCTCCAAACTAGAGGAACTTGAAGGTTTGGATATCGGCGAACACGGTATGGAAGCCTACAGTGGATTTCTCTTAGAAGGTGATGCAACTCGATTTTCTGAGGAAGAAAGCTCAATTGGGAGATTTTAGCTATAGCAAGGGACTGGGGACTCGGGACTGGGTGAAAAGTCTTTTTGTGTCTATCTAAGTTTCATCATCTGTTGATGTCCTAACCATCTCAATACTTGTCGGGTTTTGGGGAAAAGGGGAAGGGGAAACTTTTAACCTTTTCCCAAAATCCAATTCTGAGTTAAAAATGCTTTACCCGAGCAGTATTGCTAGTCATGAGATGAATTTTTAGGCCGTGACAATGATGAGGATCAAACTCCAAGATCGAGTGGAAAGCTACGCAAACCACATGAATTTGTGCGATCGCAATAAAAGTGAAAAATTATTTTACTGATGAAAATTTTATGGTTAAAGGGTTGAGAGTTAGTGTGCTGCTATTGGCAGTTATAAGTAATTTAGCATGGTCATTTAGTGCTAAGGCAAATTTTAACGGCAAACTCACCGTGGAAATTGATGGCTTGAAGAATAAACAAGGACAAGTTTGTGCCAGTATATTTGCTAGCAGTGAGGGGTTTCCTAGCGATCGCAATCGTGGCTTACAAAAGCAGTGTATCAAGATTACTAACACTCCCTTACCCATTACCTTTGATAACTTGAAAGCAGGTAGTTACGCCGTTGCTGTCTTCCACGATCAAAATAATGACGGCACTATCAATAGTAATGGCCTCGGTATACCAAGGGAAGGCTTTGGATTTTCTAGCAACCCAGAAATCCGCACAGGAGCGCCTAAATTTAGCGAAGCAGCATTTTTAGTCGCAGGCCCAGACACTAATATCAAAATCCAGTTGAAATATTTTTAGCTTTTTTCTCGTGAATCGTTGTGTGAATCTTCTGGTAAACCTTGTTGTTCTGGCAAGCCACGCATTCGATTCATCTGAGTTAAAGCATATCGTGCTGTTGCTTGCACTTCGGCATCTGGATCGTTTAACGCATGGCGCAACATCTGACTCATTTGACCCATCATGTCATAAACGCGCGTCAAGTCACGGATCGCATTCTGCCGTACTTGTGGACTTTCATCTTGCATTGAAATTGCTAAACCCCGATTCATCGGTTTAAGTGTGCGGATGCCAATTTCTGCCAAAGCTGCTAAAATCAAGCTGCTTTCTTGAGAATCAGCACCAATCATCAAGTCAACCATCGGCTGAATAGCCCGCGAATCTCCCTGCTGCCCCAAATTCCAAATAGCCTTGCGCCGTTTGGTTGGGTCAGGACTGCGTAAGTCTTGAATTAATTCGTCAACAATATTAAGTTTGGCAAGCCTGGAAGTTTTTTCTGGTAACAGCAATTCTGCGGGTGGTGGTGGTGGTGGTGTAGTTATTTGTGGACTAGTTACAGCCTTTGCTAAGGATGTTTTTATTGGTTCTTCGTCAGCTTCACTCAAACTTTTAGCATTTGATACTTCTGATTGCACCTGTTTAACCTCACGAAACCATCTCAGCAGGTAAATAAGTGCGCCAATACATCCCAGAACTGCGAAGGCAAGTATTAACCACCAGATAAAACCTCTCTCAGTTGGCTTTGGTGTTGGAATTGGTTTGGAAGTCGAAATAGGAGAAGTAACAATTGGAGAGGCAAGAATTGGAGAAGTAACAATCTGATTTTTGCCTTCCATTGCTATTTTCAGTCTCTCCCTAGTCCCTAGACCAGCAAGACCATCTACTTTTAAACCATTTACTTTCTGGAATTTAGCGACAGCGATTTCCGTACTGGCGTTATACTGTCCATCTATCACGCCACTGTAATATCCCAACTGCTTTAATTGAGTTTGTAATCTCTGCACATCTGATTTTCGACTACCATATCTCAAAACATTTGGACTAGCAGTAACTCTCGAACTAGCTTGTGCAAGTTCTAAAATTTTAGGCGTTAGGTTAGGTGTGGCTGTACTTGCGCGATTTGGGTAAAAACCCATGCAAGAAATACAAGTAAATATCAGAATTGAGGAACGGCATAGCCTCATATTGAAAGTTTTAGCCTGAACGTGCTTTTGAAGTCTTCGATCCCACAATACCTTCTAGATGACCAAATGTTAACTTTAATTAGGTATTATTTATTCTCCCTCATCTCCCTACTTAATTACGAATTACGTTAGCGTAGACGTAGCGAGTCCGAGAGCGTCATTACGAATCACAAGTTAGGGTTAAATTTCTGGTTCAGATTCTCTAACTGCTAGGCTGAGAGGATTCAATTTTTGAGTAGAGGAATCTAAAACTGGTTGCTGTATATTAGCTATTTCGCCGACAGTAATTGTGTCGTTTTGCGCTCCTAAAGTATCACGCTGATTAATCAGATAGATGCTGATTAAAGTGAGGAAAACACCCACCCACTGCACCGGACTGAGGACTTCTGAAAGGAAGAGATTACCAAATAGTAGGGCAAATACGGGTGTGAGGAAGGTAAGGGAACTAAGACTGGTGAGACTGCCACTAGAAGCAAAGTAGAAGAATAACCCATAAGCGATCGCACTGCCAAATACGGTAGCATAAGCCAAAGCCACTAAATCAGATGCTCCCAGGTTCTCCCACTGCTGGGATTCAACAACCGATGAAACTCCCCATAGTGGCAATCCACCCAAAATCATGTGCCATCCCGTAGCGGTTACCGGGTCAGCATGTCGGCACACAAACCGAATCAACACTGTTCCCACAGCCATCGATAAAGCTGCCAATAACATCAACCACTCACCGCTAGCAAACAAATCTTGCCAGCTGCCAATTGTAATATTTGCCCCCGAATCGAGAAAATGTAAAATCCACTCATCAGGTAAGCCAATTAAGCTAATACCTGTGACTCCCAAAGCTAGCCCTAACCATCCCCAAAAACCAATGTGTTCTTGAAATAGCCACAAAGATAGCAAGGCCACAGCTAAGGGTTGCGAGTCAATCATCACAGACCCTAACCCCGCACTGGTTCTGACTAATCCCTCTGCCAAAAAGCCTTGAAACAGCGTCCCATCTATTAGAGCAAATAAGCTAATCCACAGCCATGCAGACCAACCTTTGGGCTGGGGTTTACCCATGAAAGCTGCTGCTATCAGAATTAACATTCCTGCTGGTATCAAACGCACACCTGCCATGAATAGCGGTGTGGTGTGGGGTATTACTCCTTTCATGGCTACCATTGCCGTCCCCCATAGGAAAAAGGGGGCAATTAACAAAAGGGGAGCGAAGGGAAATCGAGATGCACTGAGTTTCAGTTGCATGGGTTTGCTGATGCCTTTGTTTAACAAGCGCAAAAATTGCTTTACCCAATTTTACCGAATTATGTAGTTTTGCGTAGACATCGCCTCTGACGGGTACTTTCCACCATCGCGCAGCGTCTCAAAGAGAAGGAATACTCAAGTTACAAGATGCTGAATATTTTTTTAATAAGACAGATAATTTTCAGGACTTACGCAAGAACTCTCTGAAACTCTTCTTCCTTTATGTTCTTCTCTAACGAGACGCTGCGCGAATGCGTCCTTTGCGGTTCGTTTGATCATGATTTTGCTGTAAGTCCTAATTTCAAACGATTCTTTTTATTACATTTGTGTAGCGCCAGTTCTTAAAACTTCAATCACATGAACAACACACTTATTTCTCTGCATTTTGAGCAGATCAGTACATAGAAATAAGCAGTCTCACCTGCCCTATTGAAATTTTATATTTTTTTTATATATTACAAAAATACCTAAGTTTTCCCGGCTTAGGTATTGAATAGCAACATAACCTATAAAAAATAGATTGTTATTTATATTTTAGTTACTAATTTTTATTTTGAAATGCGTCTTAGGACACTTTATAAATTGCTCCTTAAGTAGGATGCCAAAATTATATCTAAGGTGTATTGTAATTCTGAAAGCATGTTGACCAAAACAGAATTCAGGAGCCAGGAGCGAGAATTCATTGTGAATTCTGTAAGACTGGCGCATAGCAAGTTACACACAAGGTTTAGTAAAAAGTGTCTTGATTCAAACTCAAGGCGGAGCGTCTCCAGCTCCGCTTCTGAATTCTTGTTTAACTGAAAAATCTATTTTTGTAACAGATGCGTTACACCACGTTAACGCACCCTACTTTCTAAAACGAGTTAGCAACGTTAGATTTTTCTAAAGTCGCTACTAACCTCACTCCAAATTCTTCCTCAAATACTCCTTTTTTATAATCTAAACTCCAAAGTTCTAAAGCACAGTCATCATCAGCTTGAGATGGAAAAATCAGCAGGTTGACTTGCTGTAACTGTTGATAATATTCACATTGCACTTTAGCGATCGCACCAATTTGTCGTCTATCTAATGCCACTGCTAATCTTAGAATTGCACTCAATTGACTAACCATTTGACACTGTTCTTTAGTCAGCGAACTCTGGTAAATTTCATGTTTTTTCTTGGGTGGCGATTTGCGATGATAACGAGCTAAATTGGCTATGATTTCAATCTCGGTTTCTGTATAACCAAGTAATTCACCATTGCGAATTAGATAGTAAGAGTGTTTGTGATGAGACGAATGGCTGACGTAATGACCGCAATTATGTAATATTGCAGCTGCCCACAACAGTTGTCGATCGCCAGATCCCCAATGGTGTAAAGTACCTTGAGTTTGGTCAAATAAACTTTCAGCAAATTTAGCGACGCGATCGCTATACTCTAAGTTAACTTGGTATTTATTAGCGATTTTTAAAACATTCCGTTCTCGGACTGAACTTTGGTAGCGCAGCTTATCTTCAATTAAACCGTGGGTTAACATCCAGTCTACAATTACACCTTCCCTCAAAGAACGCTCACAAACAGTAATCGATTCACTGCCTAAGCGGGTCATTGCTTCCTGTAATATTACCGCACCAGCAAGTATAACTTCAGCCCGTTTATCTGGCATCCCAGGAATCTCAGCCCTTTCTGAATTACTCAGTTTCCGCAAGCGTTTTACCAACTCTCGTAAGTCTTTAAGACTCAACTCGTAGCCATTAAGAGTGGAAGGGATAACATCAGACTTTTCTCGTGCATGAATCATTGCTAGGGTTTCAATCGTCCCAGATGTACCCACCAAACGGGGAGATTCCCCAGGTTGCAAATTTGCTAATACCTCATCCACGGAACGTTCTAACATACCGCGTGTATAGGATTCCAGATATAGAAACTCCGTATTACTGATGGGGTCGGTGGTGATTAACTCGCCAGTGAGTCGTACTGCACCGACTTTGGTACTGGTGAGAGTCCGCGCTTGCTGACTATCGCCCAAAACTAATTCTGTGGAACCACCGCCAATATCAATAATGGTATGCGGTTGGTTGTGAAATTCCATCCCTGACAGCACGCCAAGGTAGATTCGTCGCGCTTCTTCTTGACCAGAAATTAAGTCAACGCTTAAACCCAACTCCTTTTCTACTTTGTGCAAAAAATCTTTACCATTAGGGGCTTCGCGCACAGCACTAGTCGCCACAGCAATAATTGTTTCCGCGTTGATGGTTTTGGCAACTTCTTGGAAACGTCCTAAAGCAGCGATCGCCTTTTTAACGATCTCTGGTTTGAGTTCTCCAGTGGTAAGATTGCGATCGCCAAGTCTAACGGTTTCTTTGTCTCTGGCAATAATGCTGAAGGCTGGTAGCGTGGGGTCAATTTTAACTACTACCATGTGTAGAGAATTTGTTCCCAGGTCAATGGCAGCAATAATCCGATGTTGCTTAGATGGTTGAGTCGGAGAACTCTCCCAGCTAGCCGAAACTAAATCCTGCATCTACTTATTCTCTCTTTATAAGAAATGATGGCAAACAGTGGTATGTCGGGGTAGCTGGCACTGATAATTTTTGCAACACACTTAAGTAAGTGGGTCAAATTAAATATAAAATCTCACTCTGCCTCCGGCTTCCCTATCCAAAGTATTGGAGAGGGATTGAGGGTGAGGTTTGATCTTATATTTAATTACGCCTACCTACTTACTCAAACTGAGCTAAGTATATTCACCCTAATGTTTCTAACGCTAGTGACTATTTAAAAATGTTTAAAGTTGCCACTTTAGACGGATGTTTTTACAAATAACAAATAACGTTATTCTATAGATGTAAAGATGTGTGAATTAATTTATCTAAAGTTATTTGTTGATTTCTATGTTCAGGATGCCAGAACGCCCCCAGTCACCAGTTTGGCTTGTAATTATCCGGCTTTTACGCTGGCATAAACCAGAAGGACGGTTGATTTTAATGATTCCTGCTCTTTGGGCTGTGTTTTTAGCAGCTTCTGGGAAACCGCCTTTACCTCTGGTTGGTGTGATTATATTGGGGACTCTGGCGACGAGTGCGGCGGGTTGTGTTGTCAATGATTTGTGGGATCGGGATATCGATCCAGAAGTGGAGAGAACACGCGATCGCCCCCTCGCTTCTCGCGCCTTATCTGTGAAAGTTGGGATTGTAGTTGCGATCGTATCATTACTATGTGCAGCCATCCTGGCCTTTTACCTTAATCCCTTGAGTTTCTGGCTATGTGTCGCAGCAGTGCCCGTAATTCTGCTTTATCCAGGTGCAAAGCGAGTTTTTCCTGTACCGCAACTAGTACTTTCCATCGCTTGGGGTTTTGGGGTATTAATTAGCTGGAGTGCAGTTACCCAAAGCATCTCACAACCAACTTGGTTACTTTGGGGCGCGACTGTGTTGTGGACACTGGGATTTGATACAGTTTACGCTATGAGCGACAAGGAAGACGATCGCCGCATTGGTGTTAATTCAAGCGCTCTATTTTTTGGTAATTACGCCCCTGTAGCTATTGGAATTTTCTTTGCTGGTACAATCTTGTTATTGGCTTGGCTAGGTGTACTCATACATCTGCACTTCGCCTTTTGGATTAGCCTTGCAGTTGCTACTATTGGATGGGTTTGGCAGTCTCTACGATTAAGACGGCGAGACTTACCTAATCATGTTTATGGTGAGATGTTCCGGCAAAACGTGTGGATTGGTTTTATTTTACTTGCTGGGATGATTGCTGGGTCTTTTTAGGAGGTAGAAGGCAAGTGTTTACTGAGTTAAATAATTTCTATAACTTTAATTATGGGATTTTTAATTGAAGCACCTGTGCATCTATAGGATTCCTATTTGATTTTTGAACGAAATTAGGTATTGTAGAGTGTGTTAGAACGGAGTTCATAACGCACTATAGGGTTTGATGCGTTATGCTGTCGTTAACACATCCTACGGATAGTTTCAGAACTCAAACCGGATTCCTATATAAGTTAAAAAAAATAAATATTCATGAGTTTTTCTATGAGTGCATTCTTTGATTCATTAATTCAGTATGTGCGGAATTGGGCAGCAATAGGTCTACTATGTTTAGTTTTTACCTGGTCATTTCCTGCTCAAGCTGCTACCCGGATCGATCCACAATTGGAACAGCAAGTATTACAGATTATCCGCGAACATCCAGAGGCGATTATTGAATCTGTTCAAGCTTATCAGCAGCTACAACAACAGGAACTCAAGCAAGCACGGCAAGCATTTTTACAGGATTTAAAGACAAATCTTCAAACAGTGATTGGTGAGTCTCCCACCACAGGTTCAACTCAATCAAAAACTGTGCTAATAGAATTTTCCGATTTTCAATGTCCTTACTGTGCCGAAGCGCATAAAACATTGAAAGAATTGTTAGTAAAGTATCCAGATAAAGTAAGATTAGTTTACAAGAATTTACCCCTTGTTTCAATTCATGCTGAAGCATTACCATCTGCGACAGCAGCTTGGGCAGCATATCAACAGGGCAAATTTTGGGAATATCATGATGCACTATTTACTAATCAAAAGCAACTAGGTAAGGCGTTATATTTAGATATTGCTAAAAAACTAAATCTAGATTTGGGTAAATTTAAACGCGATCTGACTCTTGCTACTCCCGCAATTACAAAAGATATTCAATTAGCAGAGAAGTTGGGTGTTGCTGGCACACCTTTCTTTGTCATTAATAGTCCAGCTTTTTCAGGAGTAGTGCAGTTAGCAGATATCGAAAAGATATTGACTAGTGCTAACTAAAATTAGTATAAATTCAAATGACTAGAAGGCGCGGCTGCACCTCACGTAAACGAGAACCGCTATAACTTTATAAATAGTCTTTCATATTACCTTGTTGGTTCCCTAAATATTTGTTCTTTAATTCCTCTGGAATGGGAATAGGACGACTATTTTGTAAACTGATAAAAGCGCCCTTCTGACTAGCTACTGCTGCCAACTCATTGTTAGATAAAATTTCAGCTTGTACAGTCCACTTCAAGCGTCCTACATTACTTAGCCATAAATGTCCAATTACTTGGTCAATAATTTTTATCGGGCGTTTATATTCAATTTCAGTTCCAGCTAGAACAGGTGCATATCCTTGTTCAATTTGCTGATTGAGTTGCCAATGTTCATCTAAAAACTTTAAACGTAAATCTTCTAGCCATCTGATATAGACAATATTACTCACAATTCCCATAAAGTCGATGTCGTATGTTCTTACAGGAATTTCTAATACTACCTCTAATGGTCTGTGCAAACTGTTATTTGTTAGCATTATTCCTCTTGTTATTTAAAAACCGATCGGTCTGTAAAGTTCCAATTTTACTCTTTTCAAGCATGGATAATTAGTAATTGACTAATAACCAATTACCCACAAAAAATTCAAACTTCTACTTTGTAGTTTAAAATTAACTCGTCGCCAGGTAAACCTCTAATACCCCAGTTAGATTTAGGCGTTTCAAAAATTGTGATTTCAATATCGTCTGGATGAATATTAAACGTTCTATTAATATTCTTAATCAGCAAACGAATCAAATTTTTTTTCGTTTCAACTGAGCGCCCGTCAAACATAATAATCTCGATAATCAGATAATTATCTGTTCTATCAGTTGGATAGTAAAAATCTGATTTATCGAGTGGGAAAAAACGGTGAAATCTTTTTTCATGAGTAAGCTGTAAAACTTCTAGAAGTGAAGTATGAATTATGTTAGATAGCTCCGTTTTAATAGGATTTAATTTGTCTGCTAAAGCATATACCTTGATTTGTACCATACATTTAAAGGTTAGTTTCTAAGTATTGATTAAGATGATTAATTACCCTGTGCATGTGAATTGAATCTCCATAAAGCTTACTCATCATGATGGCTCCTTCCAATGTTGCAATTATGATAGTAGCGATTTCATCAGCACTCACTTCAGAACGAATTTCACCCTTGTTAATTCCCGTTTCAATAATTCGCCGAATCAGATGCAGCCATGAGTTCATCGCGTGTTGAGCGCGTTCCCGCAACGCCGGATGATTATCATCACTCTCGACAGCAGTATTCAGTAGTGGACAGCCTCCCTTGATAGGTGGATTTTCTGCAAAACTACTAAATATCTCAATGATTGCTTGCAGGCGTTCTACTGCGTGGCGCTTGCTTCGTAACGCAAATCTAGTATGCTGTTTGATACGAGCGATCGCAAAATCAAAAGCCTGTAACGCGAGATCGTCTTTACTTTGGAAGTGATTGTAAATTCCTCCTTTTTGCAATCCAGTCACACGCATGATGTCTGACATCGATGAGCCTGCATACCCCTGTTGATTAAACAGTTCGGCTGCTTGGTAAAGAATTCTGCTTTTTGTTTCTTCGCCTTTGGACATTACAGCGATTTATGAGAGTAGGGAATGGTATGTCTATTGATTGAAAATTGCTATAAATTAAATATTACCGACCGAACGGTTTGATTATTTTTGCATGATACATACTTGCAAGTCAAGTAGTTTTGGCTGCCTAGTTGTAAACAAAAATCATCTATCTTAGGTTTATTTTATGAATTGACCCTAAGATAGATGCGGTTTATCTACCATCACATAGCGATCGCAGCATCAATATATCTTTTCTATAAGATTTGGAATTATCCAAACGGTGAATTATCCCTATCTTTATTAACCTTGAGGTGATTTTTTATCAACTGCTCCTAAGAAGTTTAACGAGCTACGGTGTATTATCCAAAGAATTTAACGATATACAACGCGAATACGCTAGACGTTTGATCGTGTTTACAAGTAAAATACGGTAAGTACATCGTTTTATCGGCTTTTACATGTAAAACCGCAAAAAACCAGTTAGAAGTTGAGTTTAGCAAAGCAACTGACCGATAAGCAGTTATCAAAGTCTGTTTCAGCTAAGTACAAGTTGTAGTGCTTACAAAAACTTCTAGACAGGTTTTAAGTTATCCAGTAATCCTCTGTCCTAACTTTTAGCTGGATAATCTTTCTTTGTGTCACTCATGCCTTGAAAAACACAATAACTTGCTATGACTAGCTCTGTCTACGACTGGGCTGTAGTTCGAGTGAGTTGTTTTTCTCTAGTAGTGAAGCTCTAGCTGACTTTCTTAAATCCCCAAAGAGTATGGATTATTTATTACTACCGTTCTTAAGCTTCTTTGTTGGCATCATAGTTGGTTTGACGGGAATTGGTGGAGCCTCTCTTATCACCCCAATGTTGATTTTTGTTTTTCAGGTTCCGCCTTCCATCGCTGTCAGTTCTGATGTTGTGGCTGCCACATTGATGAAAATTGTTGGTAGCGTCAAGCATTGGGAACAGAAAACCTTAGATACAGAAGTTGTCAAATGGTTGGCATTGGGGAGTGTTCCAGGCTCATTGTTTGGGGTGGGAATTTTGCACTTTCTGAAACGTACAGGTGAGTATAACCTGGATAACATCTTGCTCCGTTTGCTTGGCGTGATGATTTTGCTAGTCACAGTGTTAGCACTAATGCAATTGTTGTTATTGACTTTTTTCCCCAAATTTAATTTACCCGAACTGCCAAAGTTAGACTTAGAAACTAACGTAGGTCGCTTCTTAACAATCACTTTGGGATCAATTTTAGGCTGTTTCGTTGGTCTAACTAGCATCTCATCAGGATCAATGTTTGCCCTAGTCCTGATTGGGTTTTTCCGCCTTGATGCACGGAAGTTAGTCGGAACTGATATTTCACACGCAGCAATTTTACTGCTGTTTACAGCCCTTGGTCATCTCAGCTTGGGAACAGTTGATTGGAGTTTGGTATTACCTATCTGGTTAGGCTCTGTACCAGGAGTCTTGCTAGGTGCTAAAATCTGCCAAGTCGCTCCCCAGCGCCCACTACGGTTTATTATTTACGCCATTTTGATGATGGTGAGTTGGAAATTAGTTCATCAGGTGTGACGGATTTTAGATCCTAAATCTAGCATTCAACATCCAAACATTGATTAAATTTTCACCCAAGGCAGTAGAGTGAATGTACCTCGCTCATACATAATGAATAAACCCAAGCCAATTAACACAAAAGGTACAACAGCTTTACCGTAGCGACTTAAAATATCAGCAATGGTAGGTTGAAGGCTTAAAAAATAAGCGATCGCACACCAAACCCCTACCATGATAAAAAATATACTTAAAATTACTCCCAAGCTGGCAAGGTCATGACCAGCGAACAAGGGAATATATATACTAATATTGTCACCACCATTTGCGATCGTTACTGCTGCCACTTTATAGGTTTGGGGGTGCAAAACACTCAAAAGAAAAGACAATACGGGGTTAGTCGGTGTGGATTGACTAAAATCACTACTAACTGTTTGAACTGTTGCGGTTTCTTCTTTTCTAGATAGTAATTGCTGAAGACCAATTACTATTGGTAGCAATCCTAGCAACCCTATCCATTCTCGCTGTATGACCAATCCACCAAAAAATCCTGGTAAGCTAGCGATGATAATGGCTGCAAAACCTAAATATTGACCGAGTAAGATATGCCGTCGTCGAAAATTAACATCTACCTGCGAAAAAAATATTAACAAGATAATAATGTCATCTATGTTAGTAGCGATGAAGGCAATTATCCCTTCACTGGCGGCAGTCCCTAGCTTACTCATGCTGGATTTTTATAACCTACGATTTATAACCATACCAAATTAACCTTCTGGCACAATTACAAAGATTTCAGCACAAAGGTTTTAAGTTTACAAATATGAGTAGGTTTGGTTGAACTTTATTGTTACCCAACATCAAAAGTTAATTGTTGGGTTTCTCAACCCAACCTACGCAGGTTAAGATTTTTATAATTAACTGAACTGTATTATTCTATATTTATCTTGAAAATATGAACGAGTTAGTTACTGCAATTACTACAGGGGCAATTGCGTTCATTGCCACTAACATTGATGATATTGTCATTCTATTATTCTTTTTTTCTCAAATAAATGCTAATTTTCGTCCCCGGCATATAGTTGCTGGTCAGTTTCTAGGTTTTACAGTTCTGTTAATTCTTAGCCTACCTGGTTTATTTGGTGGGTTAGTTTTATCCAAAAACTGGATTGGATTACTTGGTTTACTGCCAATATCCATAGGTATCAGTAGCTTGGTGAATCAGCAAGAAGATTCATCACAAGAAGTTTTCGCTGCAACAGAAGAAATTGAAGCATCAACCATTACGAGTTTTTTTTCTTCACAAGCTTACAGTGTGGCAGCCGTTACAATTGCTAATGGTAGCGATAATATTAGTATCTATGTACCTTTATTTGCTAGCAGCAACTTAGAAAAATTTGTGATAATTATCGGATTATTTTTTCTATTGTTAGGAATTTGGTGTTATACGGCATATAAATTAACTAACTACAGAGTAATAGCTGATTTATTGACTCGCTATATTAATAATATTGTGCCTTTTATTCTTATAGGATTAGGCGCTTTTATTGTATTAGAAAGTGAAGCTTTGAGCTTAATCAAGTTAGCTGCTAGTTGTTTTTGTGTGATGGTTTTAGTGAAAAACGATAAAAATGTAGAGGAAATTGGCGAAAATTCTAGTAGATAATCAAGCCGATATGAGATTTGGATTTATGAGGATGTTTAAAAGTTGTTTGTGATGTATCAAAGACTTTTATAGCAATTCAAAATTCCCCTGAATCAGGGGGAGAATTTAATTTATGTTAGGTGTACACCGTAGGGGATATTTGGATCGTTGAGATGATTTGCTAGCCATTGGGTATCAACGAGAACGGATGGATGAGCGTATTGAGACATTTTAGTGCTAAAAGAAGTGAAAGTTTAAGGATTTAATCTTGGTTGTGCTTGGGAAATACGATGTGTGATGTCCGATGAACTAGGGTTGAAGAAATAGAAAATAAGGAGAAGCCGATGAGTGGGTGGAAAACTGCTAAAGGAAAAGAAGTTTTCAAGTGAATTGTGAGAAATTGCAGCCCCAACAGTACTGGGATAACTGCTGTCAAGCGCTGGACTCTTGGGGGAAATGGCATCAAGAATACCCATATCAACAAAATTAATGAGAGTCCGCTATATCCTCGCACCAGCCAAACATGTAGGTTCCACCAATCAGAGTTGTAAAAGTAAGCCAGTCCAACACTGAATACTTGGATTGCTAAACAGAGATTGAAAAACACTACTGCGATAAAAAAACTGATTTGAATCCAGCGCCCGGATGTCTGTGTATCATCAATGCCAGAATTTAGAGTCATGGTTAAGTAATCCCAAAAAAGCAGACAAGAGAAAATACTTGATGTGACTAAAGCTAAGATAAATCTGGTTGCTATACTGCGCCTAGACCTCGAAAGGGTACAATTTGCCAATCATGATTGACAACAGGACGTTAATATATCAACTCAGCCTCGTAAATTGGCGCAGGTCTTGCTTACCAATTAGATTATTTGAAGTAGTAATCGCCTTACACTTTCAGGATTAAACTCACGAAAATCTCTAATACTAATTTTGTACAATTGCTCCCAAAGTACCACTGACAGCACGTAAATAATCATCTGGCGATAGCAGAAGCAGCATTCCTCGCATTCCACCAGAAACAGTGATCTGCTCAAATAGAGTTGCCGTCTCATCAAGATAAACTGGATAGTCTTTTTTACTCGCTAAAGCTGTTACACCCCCACGGATGTATCCTGTTAGTGGCTGGACTTCCTTCAGAGCAACCGTCTCAACCTTGCGGTTTCCTGAAATCCGCGCCAAGGCTTTCAAGTCTAACTGAGCATTTCCTGGCACAACAGCAAAACAGATACCTGTTGTGTCACCTCTGACTACTAGAGTTTTAAAAACTTGCTCTGGCGGAAGACCGACTTTCTGTGCTGTACTCTCAGCAGCCAAATCATCAGGATCTACTTCATAGCTGAAAATTTGGTAAGGAATACCTAGTTTATCCAGTAGTCGAGCAGCATTGGTTTTCATTGCTCTTACTCCCAATCTTCAATCACCAATCCACTGACACGACTGAATTCTCTGGTGTTATGCGTGACTAATGTTAAGTTATGCGTCAAAGCAATGGCAGCTATTTGGAAATCATTAGGGCCTATTGGAGTACCTTTTGCGAATAATTCTGCACGAATTCTACCGTAAGTGAGGGCAGTAACATCATCAAAAGGTAATGAAACAAACAAATTAAGAAACTGGTGTTGTCGAGCTAAAGTAATTTGGGGATTATTGCTTTTCATCGCACCATAAAACAACTCTGCCTTTACTAGTGAACAGACAGCAATCTCTTCTACATTCGTTGACTGTAAGCGTTCTCGGATCAAGAGTGACCTACCGTTGAGATAACGAGCGCAAACATTGGTATCTAATAAGTACCTCACACAACTTCTTCCCTTGTCTCAAAATCACCTTCATAGTCAAGAACAATTGGATCGTCTTGACAACTACCGTAAGTCTGCTCAAAAAAGCCGGGTGGCCATCCCACTTCTTCTGGTGTTTTTGTAGGTGTTGATGGTTCTATTTGTTGATAAATCACCACGACTTCCATTTCTTTGTCTGTGATGCCAACGGGAATCTCAAGGTGCAAAATGCCATCAGCCCCAACATGAGAACATAACTTTATACTCTGCATTACTGTTTTCTCCTAGTCTTTGGTTGATTGAAAATTACGTGGTATCTCATCTATGATGCCGTATTCTTTTTCAATCACACTTAACAGCTTCTCCTCCACAGCCGGCGAATACGGCCGCTTCAACTCCCGCAAGTGCTTCAGCACAGCACGGGCAGCTTCTTCTAAGCTCTCATTTTCCCGTAGCTTACTGATGCGATCGCTAATCTGCTGCATGTGCTGACACTCCTGGGGCAGGTAGTTGAAGGATTTCAGGTGCTTCAACTATTGAAAGCTCTATTTCATGCAATTGCTCAAGCCAAAGATGAAGAGATATTGCGTAGGCGTAGCCCGCCGTAGGCATTGCACATACGCACAGAAATGAGTGAATATTTTTCAGTTATTTTATCTGTGCGATCGCAGTTCCCCAGAAGATTAGCCTCGCCTTTTACTACTGCGAATTTGCCAATGGATTCTAATGCGGCTAAACCCGGACAATTTTGTGTGAAAGCGGGCTTCCATACAAAAAGAATCTCAATCTAGGTGCGTAGCGCTAGATTGAGATTCGGGTGGCTACCGAGATAAGTGCAGAAGTGTGATTGCTTTCCACCTATGTTGTAGTAATCTCCATCTGCTGAGAACTTTTGTGCAACATTGGGGCAATTATATCAGCAGGTACAGGGCAACTGAAGTAGTAACCCTGACCTTCGTCACATCCACGCATTTGCAGGTATTCAAGCTGCTCTTGGGTTTCCACACCTTCGGCTGTGATTTTCAACCGCAGGCTCTTTGCTAGGGCAATAATCGCATCGGTGACAGCGGCGCTATCAGGATTAGACATGACATCATGCACAAATGACTTATCAATTTTGAGCATATTCACAGGAAAGCGTTTCAAATAGTTCAGGGAGGAATAACCAGTACCAAAATCGTCTAAAGCCAAGTAGATACCCAGTTCTCCTAATTGTTTTAAGATTTTAACTGAACGATCAATATCAGCCATCAAGAAGCTTTCTGTCACTTCTAGTTCCAAGGAAGATGCTTCAAGTCCAGTTTCCTCAAGAATTTGGTTGACGATCTCAACCAGATAGGGTTGTTCAAACTGTCGAGATGACAGATTCACAGATATCCGAATTGGGGTAAATCCAGCAAGCTGCCAAGCACGGGTTTGAGTGCAAGCAGTTCGCAAAACCCATTCACCAATTTGTACGATCGCACCATTGGCTTCTGCAATGGGAATAAATTTGACTGGAGAAACCAAACCTAATGTTGGGTGCTGCCAGCGAATCAATGCTTCCATCGCTATAACTTGTCTGCTATTTAAATCAATCAGAGGTTGATAATAAACCAGCATTTCACCACGCTCAAGCGCTCCATGTAATTCCTTTTCTAAAGTCAGTCGCTCTTGCAACTGAGCATTTATTTCTGGCGAATAAAATTGGTATTGGTTACGCCCTTGCTGCTTGGCTTGGTACAGCGCGATATGAGCCTGTTGCAAGAGTTGATCTACGCTATTAGGATCGGTTAGGTTATTAATTGTGATACCGATGCTGACGGTAATATGAATCAAGTTCCCCTCTAAAGAAAAGGGTTTGTTCATGGTACTCAACAGCACCTGAGATAGCTTAATGACACTTTCTAAAGAATTAATATCAATTCGAGCAAGGGCAAATTCATCTCCACTCAAATGGGCGATAATATCTGTTTGTGCCGTGCAGGTTGATAATCTCTGGCTAACTGCTCTTAACAATAAATTTATTGTCTGATGATCCAACCCATGACTCATACCAGTGAAGTCATCAATACCGAGCAAAAAGACAGCTATAAGACGCTGGTTGTTTTCAGGTTGGGATAAAATCTGATGGAGGCGATCGCGGAATAAATCACGATTGGGTAATCCAGTCACTTCATCATAATTAGTGATGTAGTGAATTAACTCATCTAATTTGTGAAGAGTTTGTGAAGTATCCGCCATTAACGTACCCGCTTCATCAGCAAATTCTGTGGGCAATTCAGGTAATGTTTTGGTATTGAGATAATTTTGTAATGCCGCAGATGTGAAAATGACTGGTTTGAGGAGATGGTTTAGTGCATAAAGGGTGGCAGCTGTACCCGCTAATGTCGCCAATAGAGCAATAATCATCACTCGCGCCGCCATCTCGAAGGAATAGGAGTTTGAGATGACGAAACTCAAAAGTAAGCTGAGAAGTGGTACATGAGTACCTAAAAAAGCCACCAACATGATTTTAGCGGTGTAACTTTTTTTGAGCCATCTGAAATTAGCTAGGAACGAGTACAGGTAGAGCTTGTGATTTAACGTCATAAATTTTGTTCTATCAGTTGGTAAATTAGTTCCGAGCTATTCTGCCAAAAGAGGATTTTTGATTCAAAGTAAAAAGAATTAGCTCTTATAGAACCCAACCCTGAAAAGGTCATATATTATCCTTCCCAATCTTTTTTCTAATTAATATGCATGTGGATAAAGTTTATGTAAAACTTTTTGCACAAGCAATTGTATAGTCAAAATTAAAGTTGTATTCTTATACTGACAGTAATTATTCTTTTTTTATGCGATCTCAAAGCAAATATAATTATGAGCAACACAAATATTTTGATATATTTCGATTTCACAAATCCCGACTTAAGTAGGTAGACGTAATTAAATATAAAATCAAACCTCACTCAATACTGTTTGGTTAAGGTAAGAGACGCGATAAATCGCCGTCTCTACAAAGGACTGATTATTGTAGAGACGGCGATTTATCGCGTCTTTAGGATCGTATTATTTTTATCAACTAACCTTAACCTAGTTTGCAACAAATTATTCCAGGCTATTCGCAGAAAAAAGCTGATTTGTAACTTGCTCTAACACCTTTAATGCTGTTAACGAACCTCGAATCAACCGAGTAGCAGCAAGGGGTTGTCGAAGCATTCCCATCGCTAAGGGGAAAGGGTTTAAGGAACCATCATTAATTGCTGGTGTGAGATCGGGGATATCGTGCTGACAATTATCACTGACTACTCGCAGCATTGCCACAGATACCTTGGCAGTATTAAAAAACTCTAAAGCAGTAAATCCTTCCATATCAACAACATCAACCGCCAAAGTCTCACCCAAATGACGTTTTTCGGCAGCAGACCAAATCACGCGATCGCTTGTCAGTGACTTGACCAAAGATACTTTTTCTGATAGTGAAGAGTGCAATTGTGTTGTGAAAGTGCGATCGCATTCTTGCCGCTTCCCTTGATAAACACAATCTTGATACAACACAATATCACCAACTGTATAGCGATCGCTCAAGCTGCCACATATACCCATAATCAACACCCTGGATTTGGGAACTAAAAATTGTCCTTGGTGTAGATACTTAAGTAAAGGCTTCATCCCAACAGGTATAGCTACTACTGTTGGCATAGAACCAGTAACGCCGCTTAATCCGCGACAAACAGCTTTATATTCTGCTCCTTGAGGAACCAGAATTGTGTTGACGGGCAAAAAATAGGACATCTCTTGTAACCAAAACTCGCAAACCGAAGGTGATTGCTGTAGCATGACTAAATAATTGTGTCACCCACACGATAATTTTCCAAGATGGTTAAGCTTCGTAACTCAAAATCTGCACGAGAACTCTTCAATATCTCTAAATTGGCGATTCAATTTTCGTGGCTGACGGTGAGTTTTTGGATTGCCGTAACTGTAGCTGGGATTCTGGCTTTCAGTTCTCTCAAGTATGCTTTGTTTCCAGATATTACCTTTCCAGTGGTGGTTGTGAATGCTACAGCCCCTCTGACAACTGCCTTGGATACAGAGGCGAAGCTCACCCAACCTCTAGAAGAACGCCTTCGTTCCTTAAAAGGACTGGAGAATATCCGCTCATCTACCTATCCTAGTCAAACAGCCGTTGCACTTTCTTTCGCCGTTGGTACAAATTTAGAAACATCAACAAAAGAAGTTGAAACTGCCCTCAAGCAGCTAACTTTGCCTCAAGGAGCGACTTCTAAAATTATTCCTTTGAATTTAAATGAGTCAGCCGCCATTAGCTATGCCATTGAAAGTTCCAAACGGAATCTCACAGATTTGACAAAGTTGGCGCAAGACGAGATTGTAAGTGCGATCGCTAAACTACCAGGAGTCCTAAAAGTCTCCCTGTTGGGTGGTGCTACTGCAATTCCCGTCAATCCAGCGAATCTAAGTGCAGCAGCCATTCCCCAAGCAGGCGCAACATTAGTCAGGTTTAACGGCCAACATGCACTCGCATTTCAGGTAATCAAACGCGGTAACGCTAACACCTTAGAAGTGGTGAGTTTAGTTGAAAAAGAAGTCCAAAGGCTACGTTCTACCCTCAAGGATGTCAACCTCACCTTAGCTGCTACCCAAGCAAAATATATCCGCCAAGCCACCCAATCAACTATTGATGCTTTGCTGGAAGCAGTCTTGCTATCAATAGTAGTAATTTTTCCCTTTTTGTGGAATTGGCGAGCCACCCTAATTTCTGCCTTGGCGATTCCTACGTCTATTTTGGCGACGTTTATCGTCATGGCAATTTTCGGCTTTAACTTAGAAACGATTACGCTGTTAGCTTTAGCTTTGGTAATTGGGAGTATTGTTGATGATGCGATCGTCGATGTGGAAAACATCATGCGACACATTGAAGATGGGGAAACTCCTCGTCAAGCAGCGCTTTTAGCCACCAATGAGATCGGACTAACAGTTACCGCCGCCACTTTGACAGCAATAGCGGTTTTTCTGCCCATAGGTTTAATGGGTGGAGTAATTGGGCAGTTTTTCAAGCCCTTCGGCATCACTGTTTCAGCCGCGATGCTTGCTTCTATGTTAGTTGCTCGGACTTTATCTCCAGTTTTAGCCATTTACTGGCTAAAACCTAAATCCTCCCTCTCCCCGCGTCGGGAAGGAAAAATCTGGGTAGCATTTGCCCAATCTTACAGAAACTTGCTGAGTTGGTCTTTAAATCACCGCAAGATAGTTGTCGGGTTAGCTGTTCTGAGTTTCATCGCCGGAATAGCGCTGATTCCACTCATTCCCAAAGGTTTTATTCCCAAACTCGATCGCGGCGAATTCAATATTGCTTATACTGCTCCTTTACCAAATATCCCCGATTTTGCTAGAGGCGCACAAGGAGGACAAGGAAGCAATATCCCCAATCCCCAATCCCCATCGCCCCTAATCCCCAAAGGGGGCCCCGAGTTCCCCAATCCCCAGTCCCCAATCCCCAATCCCTTAAACGATTCTCTTCAGGTTGCCAAAAAACTGGAAGATGTAGTCAGAAAATCACCAGCAGTTGAAACAGTATTTACTACTGTTGGTTCTCGTGAGGGTGAGCCAAACAAAGGCATACTATATATAAAGTTAAAGGAAGACCGCACAATCACAACTGGAGAACTACAAGACCAATTGCGCTCTTCTTTACCTATCCTTCCCGGAGTAACTACCAGTGTGGAAGATATTCAATTTGTTGATTCTGGGGGGCAAAAACCTCTGCAAATCGCTTTACGCGGTGACGATCTCCAAGCCTTGAGTAAAGCAGTCAAGGCAATTAAAGAGAGAATTCAAAGGCTACCGGGATTTGCCGATGTCACAGTTACAGGTGAAACGAATTCACAGGGTAAGGTTTTTCAAATCGAGCGACTGAATAATCAGCGAGTCGCTTATGTGAGTGCAAATCTTGGCAAGAATCTATCTTTAGGTGATGCTACTGATAAAGTAGTGGCTGAAGCGAAGGCGGTGTTACCATCTAATGTTTCCTTAAATTTAGGAGGAGACTCTGCTAGCCAAGGCGAGGTTTTTAGCAGTTTCGGCAGTACTTTGGCTTTATCTGCCCTGTGTATTGTTGTAGTACTAATTTTGCTGTTTAAAAGCTGGGTAGACCCTCTGGTGATTGGTGTCTCTTTGCCTTTAGCACTGGTGGGGGCAATGTTGGCACTACTGATTACCAAGAGCGATTTTGGGATGATCTCACTGATTGGTTTCGTCTTTTTGCTGGGACTGGCCAATAAGAATGCGATCTTGCTTGTGGATTATATCAACCAGTTACGCAATGCTGGCATAGAACGCACCGAGGCAATCCTCGACACTGGACTAGTGCGCCTCAGACCAATTATGATGACCACTGCTTCGACTATTTTAGGGATGTTACCGATCGCATTAGGTTTTGGTGCTGGTTCCGAATTGCGATCGCCTATGGCTGTAGCGATCGCTGGTGGACTCGTAACTTCAACTATCCTCAGCTTGATTGTTGTGCCGGTAGTCTACACCATTTTAGATGATTGGTTTCCCCGATTTAAGCAGAGAGGGACAGCTTGATGCAAGTTTTTGTTACCGGGGGTACAGGTTTTATTGGTGCCCACTTGGTACGGTTGTTACTAAAAGAGGGTTACACAGTCAAAGCGCTGGTACGCTCAAGTAGCAATTTAGAAAATCTCCGAGGTTTGGAGGTGGAAATTGTCAAAGGCGATTTGAACGATCCAAATCTCTGGCAACAGATGAGAGGTTGTCAATACCTATTTCATGTTGCAGCCCATTATTCCCTGTGGCAAACAGACCAAGAGTTGCTTCACCAAAATAATGTTCTCGGTACGCGCAATATCTTGGCAGCAGCTAGAAAAGCTGGCATCGATCGCACCGTTTACACCAGTTCAGTGGCGGCAATTGGGGTAGGATCGTTTGGTCAAGTGGTCGATGAAACACATCAGAGTCCCCTAGAAAAGTTGGTGGGTAACTACAAAAAGTCTAAGTTTCTGGCTGAACAAGAAGCCATGCAAGCTATTGCTACAGGTCAAGAGGTTGTTATAGTCAACCCTAGTAGCCCCATTGGATCGTTAGATATCAAACCTACCCCCACAGGTGATATAATCTTACGGTTTTTACGACGGCAAATGCCCTTTTACTTGGATACTGGTCTGAATTTTATCGATGTGCGGGATGTAGCGTGGGGGCATTTACTAGCTTTGCAACGGGGGAAGTCAGGCGATCGCTATATCTTAGGTCATCAAAATCTCAGTCTCAAAGAACTACTTGAACAACTCGCCGAGATTACAGGTTTGATAGCACCTCAACGAACAGTACCCGCTTGGTTGCCTCTTAGTGTTGCTTGGGTTGATGAAAAGATTCTCGCACCCTTGGGGAAATCCCCCTCAGTACCATTGGATGGCGTGCGGATGGCGAAACAACCGATGTATTACAATGCAGCAAAGGCTGTACGAGAGTTGGGTCTACCTCAATCTTCGCTAAAAGCAGCACTCAAGGAAGCCGTGGATTGGTTTGTTGGTCAGGGTTATGTGAAATGAAAAATAATAACGCCATGTGCAACTTTCTCTCAGACCAAACCCCAAACCCCTTTCCTACTAGCGTTGGGGAGCAAGAATCAATGTCTCTTTCCCTGTGGGACTACGGTGTACACACAAGTCTTTTAAAGTTGCTGCGTAACGTAGGGTGGGTTAATTTTTGTAGGTCGATACAACAAAGGTGCAGGGCGATGCATCAAAGGTGTGAGTCAATGCATCAAAGGTGTGAGTCAATGCAACAAAGGTACGAGTCGATGCAACAAAGGTACGAGTCAATGCAACAAAGGTACAAGTCGATGCAACAAAGGTACGAGTCGATGCATCAAAGGTACGAGTCAATGCAACAAAGGTACGAGTCAATGCATCAAAGGTACGAGTTGATGCAACAAAGTTGCAGGTAAAGAGACTTGTGTACACCATAGCGCTGTGGGGGAGAGGAATGGAAGTGGAGTTTTAAGATAAGTTGCACATCAAGTAAATATAGTAGGCTAGCTAGCAATACGTTTCGGGGAAAGGGGAAAGGGAAAAGGGGAAAGGTTTTAAATACATCCTTTACCCCAAACCCAGTAACCTTTTCCCAGACTACAAGGAAAGTTCATTGTGCTTATCCGAACCGTATTGGGCTAGCTAGCACAGATGTGCGTCCCTACTGTGGTGTTTTTAGATATATAAAGAGGAGCGATCGCAACAATGGCAGTTAATATACAACAAGCTATAGATATTGGGAAGTATCTGGTTACTCAGCGTTTGAAAGGACGTAAACGCTTCCCCTTAGTATTGATGTTGGAACCTCTTTTTCGCTGTAATCTAGCTTGTACTGGTTGTGGTAAAATTCAACATCCCAAGGAAATATTAAAGCAAAATCTCACCCCAGAACAGTGCTTTACCGCAGTGGAAGAGTGCGGCGCACCGGTTGTCTCAATTCCTGGGGGAGAACCTCTACTACATCCCCAGATCGATCAGATTGTTAAAGGATTAATTGAGCGCAAGAAATATATTTACTTGTGTACCAATGGTTTGTTGTTAGAAAAGAGTCTGGATAAGTTTCAACCTTCTCCTTATCTAACTTTTAGCGTGCATTTAGACGGAATGCGCGAGTTACACGATCGTTGTGTAGACCGCCAAGGCGTTTTTGATATTGCCGTCAAAGCAATTCGCGCCGCTAAAGCTAAAGGTTTTCGTGTCACCACTAACACAACAATCTTTGAGGGTACTAAACCCGAAGATATGCAAGAGTTCTTCGACTTTCTGGAAACCCTAAATACTGACGGGATGATGATTTCTCCCGGCTACAGTTACGAGTGGGCACCAGATCAAGATCATTTCTTGCACCGCGAACAAACCCGCGCCCTCTTCCGGCAAATTCTGGCTCCCTACAAAGCTGGTGATAAAAACTGGAACTTTAATCACAATCCACTGTTCTTAGATTTTCTCACGGGTGAGAAGGACTACGAATGCACACCTTGGGGTAGCCCTAGTTATAGCGTTCTTGGTTGGCAAAAACCTTGCTATCTATTGAACGAAGGTTATTACTCTACCTTCAACGAATTACTAGCACAAACTGATTGGAGTCAATACGGCCAGAAGAGTGGTAATCCTAAATGTGCCGATTGCATGGTTCATTGCGGTTACGAACCCACCGCCGCAATGGATGCAATGCAACCGCAAAATATGGCGCGTGCCCTTGGCAGTGTGTTTGGCAGAAACTAGTAGTCTGCCAAACTAAAATTGTTAGGTGAGGGCAGGCAGGGGAGCAGAGGAGCAGGGGAGCAGGGGAGCAGGGGAGCAGGGGAGAGTTCAAATACCAAGTTCTTTCCCCTCTGCCCCTCTGCTAACCACCATACAAAGTTTGTGTGGCGCACCATTAGTAAGTATTGTAGGGGGAAGCAATGCTGTCTTCTCCCAAAGGCTAATTCTGAATGCGATCGCTATTAGGTATTTGCTGGTTGCTTGGCTCTTTACGAGATTGAGTATATACATAGGTCACTAATGCTAAGACCAGCCCAATAGCAAAGACCACTCCCAGGATTCGTAAAAAATTGGGGGTGATTTTTGTACCTATCTGCTCACTTAGCTTTGGTTGGTAAATAGTGTCATCCATTGGCGCTTGTGGTCTGCCTTGATTGGATGCAGATCGTGGTTGATACAATGTCACGTCTGGCGGTACTTGAGGTCTGCCTTGATTAGATGCAGGTCGCGGCTGAAATAAGGTTTTATCTGGCGGTACTTGAGGTCTGCCTTGATTAGAGCCAGGTCGTGGTTGAAATAAGGTTTTATCTGGTGGTACTTGTTGTCCGCCTTGATTAGAGCCAGGTCGTGGTTGAAATAAGGTTTTATCTGGTGATACTTGTTGTCCGCCTTGATTAGAGCTAGGTCGCGGTTGAAATAAGGTTTTATCTGGTGATACTTGTTGTCCGCCTTGATTAGAGCTAGGTCGCGGTTGATACAACGTTTTATCTGGTGGTACTTGTTGTCCGCCTTGATTAGATGCAGATCGTGGCTGATACAAAGTTGCATCCGGTTTGCTAACGTTGGGATTATTCACAGGATGTTGACTTGGTTCAACTGGATTAAACTGTCTTGGAACGGTTTCGTTATTTGAACCTGGGTTGTGTCCAGGCTGAAGAGGAGGAACTGTTTCCTCAGATTGGTTTTGCGGAATCGGGTTAAACTGTCTAGGAACAGTTTCGTGATTTGAACCCTGATTATATCCAGATGGGGGACGTAGAACGGTTTCGTCGTTCGATTGTCTGGGAACAGTTTCGTGATTTGAGCCTTGATTATAGGAAGGTTGCGATCGCTCGGTAGCTTGTTCGGGTAAGTTAATCGGGCCTGTGACAGATTTGGCAGCAGCTTGCAAAGCAAGATTCAGTTCTTCTACCGTTGCAAATCGGTTAGCTGGATTTTTGTGGAGGCATTTCATCACCACGGCTTCCAATTGTACAGAAAGATGATCGCAACCGGGCTGCGATCGCAGTGGTTTCGGTGGCTCATAAGCATGAGCTAATACCCAAGAAGCCTCGCTGATTTGATTACCCTTAATACTGATTCCAAAAGGGTCAGCAGCACTCAGCATTTCATAAAGAATAATTCCTAAACTGTAAATATCACCCCTAGCATCCAGGTTTTTATCACTTTGGATTTGCTCAGGAGGTGCGTAACGAAATGTACCAATAAATGTACTGGTTATATTTGTAATATTAGTATTTTCTGAAGATTCACTGCGAATTTTGGCAACACCAAAATCTAAAACTTTGACCCATTCACCCAAATCTGTAGGCACTAAAAATATATTATCTGGTTTCAGGTCACGATGAATTACCTGAATATGTTCAGTGCTTTTTGTGCCATCCCGTTGGAGAGTCACTCCTTGATGGGCAAGCTGTAGACCCTTGCAAACTTGGGTCATAATTTTTACCGTTCGTTCAACAGATAGCCGCCTTTCGCGCAGCAATAGTTGTCTGAGCGTTTGCCCGCGCAAATATTCCATTACATAAAATGGAAAGCCTTCCGGGGTGAATCCACAATCACTAATCTTAACAATGTGGTCACTTTGCAAAGCAGCACACACTGCCACTTCTCGCTCAAAACGCTTTCTCATTTCTTGTGATGCCACCAGCGTATCTTTGAGCAACTTCAACGCTACCTGCTGACCTACACGGGTATCCGTTGCTAGGAAGACATCTCCCATGCCACCCCCGCCTAACCGTTTATCTAAACGGTATCGCTCGTTATCACCTACGACGCGACCAATCCAAGAATTTGAAGGGGGTGGGGATTTCATCTGGCGGAACCCATTCTAATTACTTTCAGGTGTTAACTTTAGTCAGATATACTACTAGTATTACAAATATTTTACTTACTTCGCAACCTCGATTAATTAGTAATATATGTTACTTAGCATTTATCTGATTATACTCAGCTTAACATATTACTTATTTAAAATAATGTTAGCAATTTGATAAAATGTTTAAAGTTTAAGACCTATGACAGTTGAAATTGGTTCCTGATGTAAAGTTAACGTAAATTATACAAGGTATTAAGCTCTAGTAGTGCCGATACTTTGTATGCTGTGCGGATAATCTCTGTTACAGAATATTTAAAGTTTTGCAAAATATATTCTGTCATTGTACTCTGGCGTACATGATTAATATGTGCTATTGCCATGAGAAAAGAGGATGAGTAATGTACTCTCTATAGCCGCCGTGACAGCAGTACTAAAAGTCTTGCTGGAAAATGGCTTAGTCAGCGATCCGATCGCTGCTAGTGTTGGTGATGTGATTGTAACTGCCCTACCACCCGATCGAATTTCAGTTGAAGCTGACGAACGCGCTCAAATCAACCTCTTTCTCTATCAAGTAACGCAGAATCGTAATGTCGATTGGGTATCTCAGGAATTTAAGAGCAGGCACTCACGTATTAATGGAAACATCCCCTCTCAAAGTCCACCATTAGCTCTTGACCTCCATTACTTGCTAACAGCTTATGGGGCCAAGGATTTTCAGGCGGAGCTTTTATTGGGCTATGCTATGCATTTATTACACAAAACATCAGTTATTACATCGGATATTATTGAAAATACTCTGATAAATGCATCTACAACTAATACCTCAAGTGCTTTTTCGCAAGCCGTCGCAAGTGTGTCTGTATCCGATTTAGCTGAACAAATTGGGCAGATTAAATTGACTCCAGAGTTTTTTAACATGGAAGAGACTTCTAAACTATGGTCTGCTTTACAAACACACTATCGACCTTCAGCTACCTATCTGGCATCAATGGTGTTGATTGAGAGTAGCAAACTTGAAAATTCAGAAGGTTTCTACGTGATGCCCTTGTCTCAACCCACTATAGAGCAAGTCATGACATCGGCAAAGACCGAGCAAATGATTGTTCCGGGCACAACATTAGTAATTCGTGGTAAACGGTTACGCGGTGAAATTACCCGAATCCGTTTGAGTAATACGGAAACTTTAATCGTACCTCATGATGTTAAAGAAACCCAAATCAGCCTGTTAGTGCCATCAGATTTATCCGCAAGTGTGCAAGGTATCCAAGTTGTCCATCTCACAATGAACAATAGTGGGCAAACAGATTATGTCGTTGAATCAAACGTTGCGGCTTTTGTCCTCCATCCAAAAATTACCGTATTTGTCGCTCAAGTGGAAAATAGCGGCGATAATTTACGTACAGCAGAAATTACCGTAAAATTCCAGCCCAAAGTTGGTAAGGCACAACGAGTAGTTTTGCTACTTAATGAGGCTTCAGGTAAGAATCCGGCAACTTACTCTTTCTTGGTTGCATCACGCACTGAAGACACCGATGCAATTACTGTTCCTGTCAAAAACATTAAACCAGGAACTTATATTGTCCGGGTGCAGGTAGATGGGGCAGAAAGTCCACTGCACAAAAATCAGTCTGGAGGTTATGATTCGCCAGAGGTGACTATTCTATGAATGCCACAACAAATCGCAATTGGGATGAGGCAAACTACCGCTATCTATCAGCCGCTCTCGCCGTGGTACGTGGTATTTTAGAAAATCACACGGCAAAAGAGCAAAATCAATCTGTAGAGAAAGACCAAGAACATTTACAGCAAGTATTACAGGAAGCTGCTGCTGCAATGCCAGCACCATCGGCATTAGAAAGACTATGCAAAATATTTAGCCTCTCATCCTTTGAGAGCAATTTGTTGCTGTTGTGTGCAGGCATGGAATTAAATGGAGATTTTGCTAAATTATGTGCTATGACGCATGGGGATTTACAACGAGCTTACCCAACTCTAAGTTTAGCTCTGGCAGCTTTCCCTAATGTCCACTGGGATGCGATCGCTCCAAATTCTCCCTTACGTTATTGGCGGTTAATTCAGCTTGGTGATGGTCATTCCCTAACTCTCAGCCCCGTAAGAATTGACGAACGAATTTTACATTATCTCACGGGGATTCAATATCTTGACGAGCGATTAGCTGGCATAATTGAACCATTACCAGAGGTTAGCGATCTAGTCCCCTCGCACCAAGATTTAGCCGAACGAATAGCGGCAGTTTGGTCGCAAGCTTACAAGCTTAATAGTTTACCAATTGTCCAATTATGTGGTAACGAAAATACTAGCAAACGCGCCATTGCCGCGAAAATTTGTCAATTTCAGGGTTTAAGCTTGTGGGTAATGCCTGCCCAAATGATTCCATTAGCACCAGGCGAGTTAGATAATCTTATCCGCCTGTGGACTCGTGAGACGATTTTAAGTCAGTGTGCGTTACTTATAGATTGCAATGAACTGGATACTAATGATATAGCGCGGTTAAATGCGATCGCCCGTTTCATCGAACGCACAAAAGGCTTTTTAATAGTTACAAGTCGGGAACGTATTGGGCTAGGACAACGCCTGGTAGTTAATTTTGACGTACATCAACCAACTAGCAAAGAACAAGGTACAGTTTGGCAAGATGCACTAGGTTCAATTGCACCGCAAATGAACGGGCAAGTAAAAACTCTAGTGGATCAGTTTAACCTCAGTGCCGCAACTATCCGTGCTGCTTGTGCAGAAGCCGCAGGACAGTTAGCCCAAACACCAGAAAATGATATCACTAGCATTCTATGGGATGCCTGCCGCGTGCAAGCACGTCCGCGCTTGGATGAACTCGCCCAACGAATTGAGCCTTCTGGTGATTGGGAAGATTTGGTATTACCAGAAGCACAGAAACAAATTCTCCGAGACATTGCGGCTCATGTACGTCAACGCAGCACTGTATATAACAATTGGGGTTTTGGTGGCAAGAGTGCTAGAGGATTGGGAATCAGCGCCTTATTTGCAGGTGCTAGCGGCACTGGGAAAACCTTGGGGGCAGAAGTGCTAGCTCAGAAATTGCGCCTCGACTTATATCGCATCGATCTATCATCGGTAGTTAGCAAATATATTGGGGAAACAGAGAAGAATTTGCGTCGGGTATTTGATGCTGCTGAACAAGGTGGGGTGATTTTGTTATTTGATGAAGCTGATGCCTTATTTGGTAAACGCAGTGAAGTTAAAGATGCGCGCGATCGCTATGCCAATATTGAAGTTAGCTACCTATTGCAACGGATGGAAAGCTATCCAGGTTTAGCAGTCCTAACAACGAACCTGAAAAGTGCAATTGATACAGCCTTTCTGCGCCGGATTCGCTTTGTAGTGCAGTTCCCTTTCCCCGACACAACACAACGAGCCGAGATTTGGCGGCGTGTTTTTCCCGCCGACACCCCAACCGCAGACTTAGATGCCCTGCAACTAGCACGGCTAAATGTAGCTGGGGGTAATATCCGTAACATAGCCTTAAATGCAGCTTTCCTCGCTGCCGATGCTGGGGAAGCAGTGCAAATGAAACACGTATTGCGGGCTGCTCAGACGGAATATAGTAAGTTAGAGAAACCTTTAACTGATGCGGAAGTTGGGGGGTGGATGTGATTTTAATTTAGAAGTCCCTAATTGAATTCAATCACTCTTCCTCCAGAGTTTTGCAAGCAACGATTAGCAATGTTTACAGTGCCTATACCTTTTCCTGATGAAGTAAAGTCTGCTCGAATTCTAGCTCCGTTATATCCACTCCTAGCAAATTTCATGTATCCTACAAGAGGATACAAGCCTTGTTTTAGTGTTCCTACTGGTCTTCCTGCATTGTTGTAAGTTATACAATTCCTAACAACACGAACATGAGCAGCCATAGCTGAGTCAATAGAGAAAAAGGAAAGAGTGGAAATAGCAATAGTAGTGGTAGCAACAATGGGAGAGAGAAGTTTGATCGATTTCATAGATTTTCTCCTTAATATTTTCGATGAGAATCATACAGTCATATAGATTTCTACAAACCAAGAAATAAATATTTCGGAAAAATATAGCACAAGCCTTGGTGGTTAGAGCATCAACAGATGATGAAACTTAGACGCAAAAAGACTTTTCACCCAGTCCCCAGTTTCTAGTCCCCAGTCCCTTGCTATATATACGGCTTTGTATAGCAAATCTTGTTTTTTATGTGGCCCTCACGAGATACAAGATTTAAGTAACCATAAGTTGAAGCGGTTCTTGCCAATCTAACTGCAACTTTGAGTGAGCATTGCCGCTATTAATGGCAATTTCTACCCAGCCGTGACTGCCAACTAAAGCTAGTATCTCTCCCACATTGACATCACTGTAAGTTTCACAGCCTGGTATCCTCAAACCAGCAGCTTGCACATACCAAGCTTTACCTTGTACGTAACTCGCTGGAATGTTGCTCACGAGGTTGCCGAAGCGATCGATATATTGAATGCAACCCTCTACACCACAGCTTGTCTGCTTGCACTCGGCTATATCTAGTTTGACTAAACTTGCTGGATCGATTTCTTGTCCTAGCTGTTTGAGGGGGACACCAGTAGCAAGATTAGCTGCTACTGGTGCAAAAATATCTCTACCGTGAAAAGTGTTGCTTGGTTGAGGAGTTCGCCAATAGTTAAGATTTGTAAGTTCGACGGCTGCGCTCGCAGGGCTTTGACTAAGTACCCCGCTAAAGATACCATTATCTGGGCCGACTAAAAACCCTTGATCAAATTCAACTGCGATCGCTCGTCGCTTGCTTCCCACACCCGGATCTACTACTGCCAGATGCACTGTCCCAATGGGGAAATAGGGATAAGCATTCATCAGGGAAAATCTGGCTGCGGCGATGTCTTGCGGCGGAATTTGGTGCGTTAAGTCTATTACCGCCACTCTGGGGTTGATTTGGGCGATGACTCCCTTCATTATGCCTACATAGGGATCGCGATCGCCAAAATCGCTTAGAAAAGTCATGAGTCGTTGTTGAGCTATCTGCTTTTCAGACATATTTTTGTTAAAATCTACATGAAGTCAGAAAATTCTGTAGCAACAGCTACAAAATATGTGTTATGTTAACAATAGAAGACATAAAGTGAAAAATTAAAGAAGGTAATCACTATGAATCAAGGTAGACTACAAAGTTCAAGAAAAGCACAAGAAGCCCACAGAGAGAATATTCAAAAAACCCTAGAGCATCGCTTGCAAGTAGCCAGAGCAAAGGGTGACGAACAACTGATTCGTCAACTGGAAGCTGAAATGAGATATTCCAGCTAAATCAAGTTTTCATTGTTCTTAGTTTGTTGTGTAACCCGCTACAGCGGGTTTTTTTTGTTCTTAGGGTGCGTTAGGCGCGATTGTTGTATTTTTGTGACAAATAAGATCGAAATATGTGTCTAACACACGAGCGTCTGAATAAATGGGTTTAATACCCCCACCCTACGGGTTCGCAGTTGCTTTATGCCGGGAAACCCGTCCACCGCACTGCTCACCAAATTGAAAATTTGGTGGTCTACAATGAGTGGCGGGTCTGAATCCCCCACTCATTGATTCTGACTGGAGGCGGAGCGTCTCCGCCTCCGCTCCTGTTAGCGGTAGCGGGGCGTTTAGGGACTTCCAGAAAATAAATTAATTTACTAAGATAATATTTTTCTTTCTCCCCCTGCCCCTTGCTCCCCTGCCTAGACAGCGATGGGATATTTTTTTAGTTGGAAGTCCCTTAGCCCATTCTGGCGTATCTGTTTTCTTCTTCAAAAATCACCTCTAAGCTTTCTGATTTTTTTGATTATTATCTAATTTTTTCATTCCCCCAAAAACAATTAACCAAACTACTACTACAACCCAGTGGATTAAAACTATCACCCACAAAGATCCGGTTAAGGTATATGCAACAGTGCATATAATTCCTAAACATAAAGTTAAAGTAAGAAAAACACGATTAAAGAATGTAGGATTTCCAGCTTTAAAAAATGTTTTCGCATTCAAAGGATGATACAAAACAAACAATACTAAACTCACGATTGCCCACAAACTCCATCGTAACCAATTGGTGATTTCGGTAGGATGAGGAAGCAATATAACACGAAAAAATAGTTCTTCAACTATTGCAGGTGTAAATAAACAACGCAACATTAATAAGGATGTATCAATCCAATTTGCAGACCAAAAATGTAGCTGTAAGAATCCAAATCTCCAGCCATAAGGTAGGGCAATAATACTATAAAATATTAGCAAAAAAGCAAGAATTAACCAATCTTGTTGTGTAGGAATTGATAACGACCCTAAAATACGATTTATAAGAATTGAAAGCGGTGAAATATTAGTAAAGGGAATCTTAAGTTGTCCTAAAAAGATTGTTGGTGCAATGGGTATAATATTAGCTTGCCAACCACCGACTTGATTCGTTCGCAATACTTGCATTGTCGCACCATGTTTGAAAAATATTGTGGCGAGATCGTCATGTACTTGTCGTGGCATTATTGTTCGCCATGTTGTCAAACCAGCCCAAATACTACCATCTTGAAATGGTTTAGTTGTTTCTCCGATTCCCGTACCTGCGAGTATACCTGCTTGACTCTGCCAATCAGCACGAATTATCCCCAAGGGCGCTAATTGTTGTTCTAAAGATTTACCTAATTCAATTAGCTGCTGAAAACGTAATGCTTGCGGATGATTAGGGTTTTTGCGTACCCAAGTTTGAATTTGAGGAGTTTTAGCAACTTGGTTTTTAATTGCCATTATCGCAGCATAAAGTGCTTGGCTTGAGTCTTGGACGCATGATGTACCAGGTGATACCATTGCCCCACCAGTACCATCGCCGACGCGATAACGTGCCATTGTTAGCTGTAATTGTTGCTGGAATTGCTCTAAAGGCGAAAGTTTAATACCATTAAAATCATAATCTTGCGTTACAGGGTCGAATTTAATCAGAATATCTGATACTGGACGTGTTGCTAGCCAGCCACGTTGCAAATTACCCATATAATCAGCCCATGTATGCGTTCCAGCAATAATTCCATCAGGGTTATGGGCATAAATTTGGTGGTATTTAGTTTCAAAACGTAATTCCTTAGTAAACTCATCACGGACAACTTCTGCAATTCCAAAAGCGAAATGTCCGGTGATAGTATAAGGTACTGCGATCGCTTCAGCTTTACGTCCGCCAATTCCCCCAAATAAATGTAGTACAATCGCTTTATCGCCTTGTTGCCATTTTGATATAGATGTTTTTTCAGGTTTTAACAAGGCAGTATTGAATTTACCTTTATTTTTTTCGGTATTTTGCCAATTTACCTCTTGGATATAATTTAGCCCTAATTCTTTCCCAGTGATGATTTGACGGGGTTGAATTTGAAACAAAGAACGAGGTGCAAGGGCGTTTACTGTAAATACGGCATTTGCATCTTTAGCACCATAAATATACCAACCATCCTCGCCCGCAGGTGATTTTTCGATTTGCTGCGAACTCGAAGGCGCAAAGTTTCGCGTATCTATTACTTGTTGGGGAATACGAATAGTTTCTTGAATTCCATCAAATTTATTTGAGTTAGAGTTATAGTGCTGGACAGAAAAATAATCACTATTTTGCTTATCTTTTGTAGATGAAAGGCTTTTACTGCTTGATTTAATCGGTTTAATTATTTTTACTAAACTATAAAATCTCCCAGTTGCTAAAACAGGTTCGCGTTCAATTTGTAATATTGGTTTTTCTGCATTTATATTGATGACTGTATCTGCATCCAAAGCAACAATTGTATCATCATTAGGATTTGCACCAGCCAAAGAACGTAAAATACCTACTTGACGAACTTTATTTAGTCGAAAAGGATGAATATTTCCTTGTTTTTGACTTTTAATTACTTCTGAATTGAAATTTATATCTCGCGTTACAGCTTTAATAGCAAGTAAATCTTCATTCTTCCACTCTAGACGCACAATTTTACCTAGCAAACTTTGCGCTGTGGGTGGTGCATATTGCACTTCCATCCCTACCCAATCTAAACCATCTTGTAATTGCTGTTTTGTTGGTAAGATTAATCTTCCTACCCAGTCACCAACAGGTTTATAAAGTTTGGTAGATGGAATTTGTGCAACTGGATAAAAACCAGGTTGATTAAAGTTTTGTCGAGTATGTATCGCGTAATTACTTTCTTTTTGTAGTAGCTGTGGTTCTCTTGCGGAGACACCCGGCGACGCGATTACCACTATAAATACTACAAGTAAAAATATCGGAAATACTAGCCTTATTTTTCGATTCAATCTACGCCAAATCATATATAGAATTACTATTTTATTTTTGAACAAAATTAGGTATTGTAGCGTGTGTTAGAACGGAGTTCGTAACGCACTATTATCACGACTTTGATGCCGTACTCTCCGCGCTCACATCCTACGTATATTTTCATAAATCAAACCGGATGCCTATATTATTAGTAACTAATATCATATCCGCTTGATTACTTCTTAAATTCCAATAAACCCACCAAAGCTACACTTTGTCTTCTCTCTCCAAAAATCACGTGAGGAGATTAAGCAAAATAACTGGCGTGTGGGGTGCAATGGCTGTGATAATTATAACTAGAGCGATCGCACAAACAGATAAATCACAAAGGTTAGCTTTTTTCTGGTGGATCTACTTATAATAATTCCAGCATTTACCAATTAGCCCCCATCAATTATGGCAATACTTCAACTGATTGAACCTGAAGTTAAAGATTTGGGTGGGTTTGTTGCCCGTCGCAGTTTGCCATATCCCGATCGTCAAATGGTTGGGCCGTTTATTTTCTTCGATCATCTTGGCCCATCAGTTTTACCACCCAACAAAGGCATCGATGTTCGACCACATCCTCATATTAATCTCGCCACCGTAACTTACTTATTTGATGGTGGTTTGATGCACCGCGATAGTTTAGGCACTGTGCAGGAAATTCAAATGGGTGCTGTAAACTGGATGACGGCAGGAAAAGGGATTGTACATTCAGAGCGATCGCCCGATATCGATCGTCAAAATGAAGCTACCATTCATGGTATTCAAACCTGGGTCGCTTTGCCTGTGGAATACGAAGAAACCGATCCCAGCTTCACTCACTATCCGGCTGTTACCCTTCCTACCTGGGAAGAAAATGGCGCTATCATCAAATTGATCGCAGGAGAAGCATTTGGCTACACTTCACCCGTCCAAGTTTTCTCACCTATTCTCTATTTAGATGTAGTGCTGTCTGCCAATGCTCACTTTACTATCCCCACTGGTTATTCCGAGAGAGCAGTATACAGCGTTACAGAAGGTTTGAGTATTAATGAGCAACCGCTAGAGCCATATCGCCTCGCCATCCTAGATCCAATAGATGAAGTCAGGGTTTCTGCTAGTGCTGCTGCTCGGTGTATTGTTATTGGTGGTGAACCATTGGGTACACGCTACAAATGGTGGAATTTTATTTCTAGCCGACCAGAAAGGATAGAGCAAGCAAAAGCCGATTGGCGAGATTACCGCTTTGCTAGCGTGGCAGATGAAACAGAGTTTATTCCACTGCCAGAAGTGGTAGTAGAGGCTAATCCCTTATAATATCAGTCATGGTGATGGGGGTGGAAGTAGGCGATCGCAATCCTAATTAAAAAAGTTGAATACATTAGCGAATTTGATGGTAAATAACTTCTCCTGGACTAAACAGTGGTATCCAATAACTCCCCTCAGCTATCTGGAACCCTCTCATCCAACCCCCATTACTTTGCTTGGAAAAAAGCTGGTAATTTGGAGAGACAAACATCAAAACTGGGTAGTGATGGATGATACTTGTCCCCATAAATTGGCGCAGTTATCTTTAGGAAGTATCAATGAAAATGGAAACCTAATGTGTCGTCATCATGGTTGGTGTTTTGATGGGGCAGGAAAATGTACAAATATTCCCATGCTGAGTGATGAAAAGGCTTTAAAAGCTGCCTGTAATAGCGAGCGATCGCAAGTAACAACATACCCGACTCAAGTGCTACAAGAATTACTATGGATCTGGGCAGATAATAGTCCTACTGCTTTTGAAGATAGCACTTCCAAGCAACCTGCCCTGATGCCAGAATCTAAACTTGATAGCTCGTTGACCGATTGGTTTATGTCAGAAGTTCCTGTTGGTTACACTGTCTCTGTTGAAAGCAGTTTTGACCCTTCTCATGCCCAATTTTTGCATGAAGGAATTGCTGGATTTTCACCAGAGCGAGCTATCCCCATAGAACATTTTAAAGTATTGGGAGAAGTCTCTGCTGAAGATGGTTTTACTTTAAAGCATTCTGGTTACAATATTTTTAACAAAGATATGGATGCGACTCGGAAGTTCAGTCCACCTTGTTGTAATACAACAATCTACAAATATTCTAACGGTAAATCTGCTTTATTTCAGTTATATTTTGTGCCTACGAAATCAGGTTATTGTCGGCAAATTGGTAAGTTTATTGCTGATAGCCTTCCACAAAAACGTAATTTCTGGTTTGAGCTTCTGCCTAAATATTTACAAACTGGGTTAAAACATTCATCTAGTTACAAGTTGAGTAACCAAGATTTATCAATGATGCACTCCCAAGCTGTTAACGAATCTGCGATCGATAAAACTTGGCAAAAGTCATATTTTATGCCTTCAATAGCGGACGTTGGCATCGTTACTTTTCGCAAATGGTTAGATGAGTTTGGCGGTGGTAAACCTGCATGGCAGGGAGTAGTAGAAGCACCTTTTCAAGAATTAAGTGATGAACAATTATACGATATCTGGCACAGACATACAAAGCATTGCCCTAGTTGTCGGCAATCTTTAGTTTTGATAAATCAATTCAAAAACTTTTGTCAAAATTTTACGCTCGGATTGACAATTATAGCGTTGTTGCTAATCGGAATTAATCTACCTACAAACATAGTTATTATACCAGTTTTACTGGGTATATTAAGTTTAATTTGTGGCTATAAATTAGACTCAATTCGAGAACGCTTTCTCAGCAGCATTCCCAAAAAAGGTGTTTTTTCAGTACATAGTATATTTAACTAATATAGGAATCCGATTTGAATCAATACGGTTCGGATAAGATCCCCCCGCCTGCGGCGACCCCCTTAAAAAGGGGGTAAAGATTAGCCTCGCTTGCGGGGAGGGGAGACAAAGCATAGCTTTGGCGGGGTGGGGTTCTTTAGAGTTAGAGAGAAACTGACCTATAAAGGCTTACTTTCACTTTCTGTACTCCCCTTGCGCTTTGTTTAAGACTTTGGTTTATAAGTCGAAGCAACATGCAATTCTTTCAACTGTTTAGCATCTACACTCGAAGGTGCATCTGTTAATAAACAACGCGCTTGTTGCGTCTTGGGGAAAGCAATGACATCTCGAATAGATTCTTCTCCAGCTAGCAACATCACCAAACGATCTAAACCGTAGGCGATGCCACCATGCGGGGGTGTACCATATTCAAATGCTTCTAAAAGAAAGCCAAATTTACTTTGTGCTTCTTCAGGAGATAAACCGATCGCTTCAAACACCTGCTGTTGAATTTCTCGTTGATAAATCCGCAGACTTCCGCCGCCAACTTCTACGCCGTTGAGTATTAAGTCGTAAGCTTGGGCGCGTGCTGTTTTTAAGTCGCTCAAATCATCAGGATGGGGTGCTGTGAATGGGTGGTGTAATGCTTCTAAACGTTTTTCGTCAGCATTCCACTCGAACATCGGGAAATCTGTAATCCACAGCAAGTTGATTTTTTCTGGATCGATTAAGTTAAATTCTTTAGCGATCGCTTGCCGTAATCTATCTAATGTTTTATTAACTGTAGCAGCTTCCCCTGCCCCAAACAACAACAAATGTCCAGCTTTTGCACCTGTACGCCGCAAGATTTCTTGTTTTTGTTCAACGCTAAGGTTGTCTTTAATCGCCCCAATGGTGTCAATTTCGCCATCATCCCTGACACGGATATAAGCTAAACCTCTAGCACCGGCTTCGCTGGCTTCTTTGAATAAATCGCCACCTGGTTTAATGCGGACGTTAGAAATTACATCGTTACCGTTGGGAATTGGCAAGATTTTGACGATACCACCATTAGTCACAGTGTCCCGAAAGACTTTGAAACCTGACTCTTTGACAATATCTGAGACATCAACTAATTCCAAACCATAGCGGGTATCTGGTTTGTCACTACCGTAGCGTTCCATCCCTTCGGCGTAAGTGAGGCGGGGGAAAGGGCGCTGTAACTCAATGCCTTTAACGGTTTTAAAGATATGGCAAACTAGTTTCTCATTTAATTCGATAATTTCTTCTTGGGACATGAAGCTCATTTCCATGTCCAATTGGGTGAATTCCGGTTGTCTGTCGGCGCGTAAATCTTCGTCACGAAAGCAACGGGCAATCTGATAATATCTGTCTAAGCCAGATACCATCAGCAATTGTTTAAATAGCTGGGGTGATTGCGGCAAAGCATACCATTCACCAGGATTGACGCGACTGGGTAGAATATAATCCCGCGCCCCTTCTGGGGTAGAACGGGTAAGTATTGGGGTTTCGACTTCGATAAAACCTTCCAAATCTTCCAGATAACGACGCATGGCTTTGACAATTTGATGACGCAGTTGCAAATTTTGCGCCATGCGTTCGCGTCGCAAATCCAAATAACGATATTTCAACCGCAAGTCTTCGCGCACTGTCTCAGTATCAGCTACGGAAACTTGGAAAGGTAACTGTTTACGGACAGCATTGAGGAGTTGAATTTTATCGGCGTAGATTTCAACCTCGCCTGTGGGAATGCGGGTATTCAACGATTCTTCGGGACGTTGCGTTACCCTACCAGTGATTTCGACAACATATTCATTTCGCAGGGCGTTCGCCTGGTCGTAAGAATCTGGGGTGCGTTGCGGATCGCTGACGATTTGGACAGTTCCAGAGCGATCGCGTAAATCTAAAAATATCACACCACCGTGATCGCGGCGACGGTCTACCCATCCGTAAAAGGTAACAGTTTCTCCAATATGTTCTTTTCGGAGTTCGCCGCAATAGTGAGTTCGCATAAGTCTTAGTTATTGTTTCCGGGCTAGATTGGGAAGAAAATGTCAAAGCTTTCCCATTATCTAGCATCAATAGTAATTGTAGTAGTTCTAGTTGAAGAAAAAATGAAATAATCTCACACTATATATAGAGAAGTCCATGACACAGGAAGGGTAAGTTTTACCTATTTTTGTAAACCGCCTCCGTGAAATCGAAGACCGCTCCTCAGAACCCAAAGACCGCTAAATTTGTAACATTAATAACGATAACTTAAGTATTATGTGCAGCAAGTCGTTGGAATGTCGACGGTGCTGGAATATCTGCGAGATGTTGGTGTATTACCTCGGCACACGTGCAAGCACATTGCAAGGTAGACCGTTACCATTACGAGTTAGACCGCTACAGTTGCAATATTGAGAACTACAGTTTAAGTATGGCGATGCCAGCTTCAATATTATTGATGATATCTTAAGCATTCAAGGTTAAAAGCACGCAATCATGTGCTTGTACTGCGTATTACACCCAAAATTCTATGTATTTCCTTATTTTGCCAAAATCCGGAATATTGTCCAGCAAACTAGTATAAAATCTCGGTTATACAAATTATCTAAAATCCGTCATCAGATTCAAACACCCAAACCCAGATTTAATCTGGCTTTCTTTATTACGAATTATGAATTAAAAATTAGTACGCAATTATGCCACCATCCTACGCAGGTCATAATCTCCGAGGTCGTTCTTTTAAAGGTCAAAACTTGACTGGGGCAAACTTTAGTAATGCGGATATTAGAGGGGCAAACTTTACTAATGCTATCCTTAAAAATGCTAATTTCAATAATGCTAAGGCTGGACTACAGCGACGTTGGGTAATTTTGTTGCTCATAGTCCCATTACTGCCATTAGCATCAGCAGTGATTTATTCAATCAGTCTTGGTTTATCAGCAGCATATATTTTTGACACTAAACACACTGGAAGCGTATTCATTGGTTCAGTCTGCATTATTGTTGTAGCAGTTTTTTGTATTGTTACTCTTCGCAATAATTTAATAGCAGGTTTAGGAGTGGTAGCTGTCATTCTTGTTCTTGTCTTACCCACAGTCTTTATTTTAGTTGTTGCCTTTCCCAATGGCTTTTCTGTGATTAGAACATCACCCAAAGGTTTTCCCTTAATCTTTGGTTTAGTCTTCAGCGTTGCCTTTATATTATTTAGTATTTTTATTGGGTGGAGCATTAGAAATAGATATGACCAAAACGTTTGGTTTGATTCAGTTATTAATACATTTTCTGCTACAGGTGGCACAAGTTTTCGTAGTACTAACCTAATTAATGCTGATTTTACTGGTGCGATTCTCAAAAACACAGACTTTAGAAAAGCAAATCTAACCCGCACTCGTTTTTATGAAGCCAAAAAACTAGACTTTGCCAGAGTAGACGACACTATACTGGTTAACCGCGCTGTTCTCAACTTGCTTGTTACCTGCAATGGTAGGGGAAAATCTTATGCTGGTTTAAACCTGAGAGGTGCTAACCTGATAGGTGCAGATTTAAAAAAAGCGAATTTAAAAGATGCTAATATTACAGAAGCCACCTTTGAAGGCGCTTGTTTAGAGTGGGCAAATCTAACTCTAGTTCAAGCTGTAGGTACTAACTTAACTAGCGCCCAAATGACTGGTGCTTGTATTGAAGCTTGGAATATTGAAAGCACAACTAAATTAGATAATGTAGATTGTCGCTTTATCTATCTTCTCGAAAACCCCAAGCCTGGAACTGATGACCGTGAATGTCGTCCCAGTAGTGGAGAATTTCAACCAGGAGAATTTACTAAGCTCTTTGAAGAGGTTTTAAATACTGTTGATTTTATTTTCCGTAATGGCATTGATTGGAAAGCTTTTGTTAATGCTTTTCAAACAGTACAAAAACAGAATGAAGACACAGAATTAGCTCTACAGAGTATTGAAAATAAAGGTGATGGCGTAGTAATCGTTAAAGTTGGTGTGCCAGATGGTGCTGATAAAGATAAGATTCATAGCGATTTTACACAAAGTTATCAACTGGCATTGCAAGCTGTAGAAGAAAAATATAAAGCACAATTACAGGCTAAAGATGAGCAAATAGTCTTTTATCGCAAACAAAGTGGAGAGATAACAGAGATTGTAAAATTATTAGCGAATAAACCAATTAATGTTCAAGTTTATAATAAAGTTGAGAATAAAAATATGACTAACAGCAATGATGCCAGCCGCAAGATTGAAATTGGTAATGTTGGCAGAGACTTTAATGCTAGTGGACAAGCTTTAAATTTAGGTGATATTAGCGGTACGGTAACAAATACCATCAACGAGTTAGCAGCATCACCCGAACCAGATAAACCAGGAATTAAAGAATTGTTGACGCAATTGCAAGCAGCAATTGAGGCTGATACAAATTTATCTAAAGAAGATAAAGCAGAGGCATTAGAACAAGTGAAAGCCTTAGCAGAAGCGGGGAAAAGTCCTCAAGAAGGGGCGATGCAAAAGGCGGCGAAAACGGCTATAAAGATTTTAAAAGGGACAATTTCTAGTTTACCCAGTGCTACAAAGTTGGTTGAACAATGCAGCAATCTATTGCCGTTGATTTCCAATTTTTTAGGTTTAGGATAATCCTTCTGCAATACACTTTGACCTCTCTCCAAACCTCTCTCCTCAAAGGAGAGAGGCTTTGAATCTTACTCCTCAACGCTAGTAGGGAAGGGGTTGGAGGTTAGGTCTGTATTATATCAACTGAGAAATCGTACTCCATTCAACTTAGAGATTAAGGTAAAATTATAAGTAAAAATGTTAAGAATTTTAAAGAAACTAATCAATGTCCAGCATTACTATTGACAAAAGTAACTCTCGTATCGTCGTTATTGGTGCCGGAATAGGTGGACTGACTGCTGGAGCATTATTAGCTCATAGAGGTTACAGCGTCTTAATTTTGGATCAGGCCCTCGTACCAGGAGGCTGTGCTTCAACATTTAAACGCCAGGGATTTACCTTTGATGTGGGTGCAACTCAGGTAGCGGGGTTGGAACCAGGAGGAATTCACCACCGCATTTTCTCAGAATTGCAAATAGATTTACCACAAGCAACGCCTTGCGATCCTGCTTGTGCGGTGTATTTACCTGGGGAAAGCACACCAATTAACGTCTGGCGCGACCAAGAAAAATGGCAAGCGGAACGACAAAAACAGTTTCCTGGTAGCGAACCCTTTTGGCAATTGATGGCAACTTTGTTTGATGCCAGTTGGGAATTTCAAGGACGCGACCCGGTGCTACCACCGCGTAATTTATGGGATTTGTGGCAGCTAACGCAAGCGGTACGTCCTAGTACATTAATTACCGTACCCTTCACTTTGTTTACGGTAGGAGATGCTTTACGATTGTGTGGATTGGGAAATGACCAACGATTAAGGACTTTTTTAGATTTGCAACTGAAGCTATACTCCCAGGTGGATGCAGAGAACACAGCGTTACTTTATGCCGCCACAGCGTTGAGTGTATCCCAACTGCCCCAAGGATTGTTTCACCTCCAGGGAAGTATGCAAGTATTAAGCGATCGCTTGGTACAATCCTTAGAAAGAGATGGCGGCAAATTGTTGATGCGCCACACTGTAGAACAAATCAAAGTAGAAAACGGCAAAGCTACTGCTGTAGTTATTAGAAATCAGAAAACTGGCGAAGTCTGGACAGAAGCCGCAGACCACATAATTAGCAACGTCACCGTGCAAAACTTGGTGGAGTTATTGGGACAAGCGCCATCTGGATATAAAAACCGGGTGGAAAAACTACCCCAAGCATCGGGTGCGTTTGTGGTGTATTTGGGTGTAGATGCTAGCGCCATTCCGCCTGAATGCCCTCCCCACTTGCAATTTATGTATGATGCTAATGGCCCCATTGGCGAGAATAATTCCCTGTTTGTTTCCGTCAGTCATCCAGGAGACGGCCGCGCACCGGAGGGGAAAGCGACAATTATTGCTTCTTCATTTGTCGATCCTGCACAGTGGTGGGAGACTGAAGATTATGAAGGACTAAAAGAAAAGTTTACCCAAGAAGCGATCGCTCGTCTTGCTCAATATTTCTATCTCAAACCAGAAACGATTATTCATCAAGAAGCCGCAACACCGCGCACCTTTGCCCATTTCACAGCCCGCGATCGCGGTATAGTTGGCGGTATTGGTCAAAGAATTCCCACCTTTGGCCCCTTTGGGTTTGCTAATCGGACACCAATTCAACATCTGTGGTTAGTTGGGGACTCCACCCATCCCGGCGAAGGTACTGCTGGAGTGAGTTATTCGGCGCTAACAGTAGTCAGACAAATTGAATCGCAAATGTAGCTTGAAGAAGAATTCAGAAGTCAGAATCAAGACGCGACTCGAAAATACTCGCTACCGCTCCGCTATCGCAGACTCGCTCATAGCGAAGCCATGCCGTAGGCTTTACGCTGCGCTATCTGCCAGTCGTACAGAATACCCAACTGAATTCTGACTCCTGACCCCTGAATTCTGTTCAATAAATTTTGTGGAATGCTATAAATCATACTTATAACCGATGGCAAAGAGGACGCAAAACTGATGAAATAAGGTTAGTGTTGCCAATCTGGAGTAATGACAGACAGAGTTTTAATTCTTGGTGGACGAGGGCGGATTGGTAGCAGTGTTGCTCAGGATCTAGCCACCCATACGCAGGCTCAAATTACGATTACTGGACGTTCTGCGGAGTTTGGGAAGGCTGTCAGCTTGTCTTCAGGCGGACAAGTGCAGTTTTTGGTATTGGACTTGGCAGAAGTTGACAAGTTACGAGATGCGATCGCAAACTCTAACTTAGTCATTCATTGTGCTGGGCCATTTCACTATCGAGATACTAATGTTCTCGAAACCTGTATTGCCGAAGGCGTTAATTATGTAGATGTTAGCGACCATCGTTCTTATACTAGTAAAGCTCTCAATTATCACGAACAAGCTGCTGCTGCTGGTGTAACAGCAATTATTAATACTGGTATTTTTCCTGGTATTTCTAACAGCATGGTACGTCAAGGTGTTGAACAATTTGATAAACCAGAAAAAATCCATTTAAGTTATTTAGTTTCGGGTTCTGGCGGTGCTGGCATTACAGTGATGCGGACAACTTTTCTAGGGTTGCAGTATCCTTTTGAGAGTTGGATAGATGGAAAATGGGAGATCATCAAGCCTTATAGTGAAAGAGAAGTAGTTAAATTTCCGCCTCCTTATGGGCCCAGTGGAGTTTATTGGTTTGATATGCCAGAAACCTTTACATTGCCCAAAGCTTTCCCATCAGTAAAAACTGTAATTACTAAGTTTGGCTCTATTCCCGATTTTTATAATCACCTAACTTGGATTGCGGCACACATTTTTCCCAAGTGGTTAATGCAGCGCCGTTACATGATTGAATTTCTATCTCATGTCAGCCATTCGATGACAGATGTGACTAACAATTTTACTGGAATTGGGGTAGCAGTTCGTTCAGAAGTAACAGGGCAAAAAGATGGTGAAACCGCCGTTTATTGTTCAACTGTAGTGCATGAAAATACAGCCGCGATTTCTGGTTGTGGCACAGGTAGCATTGCCCAATTATTACTAGAAGGTAAACTCAATAAACCAGGTGTTTTTGCTGTGGAAGAAGCACTCCCAACAGATTTATTTGAAGAAGTAATACAAAGTCGAGGAATTAAAATTAATCACAGTTGGTTATAAGGGATTTTCAACAAATAAATGTAAATCCTGTGGGGTGAGCATCTTGGCCGCTTTTGTCTATGGATATAGCTCCTAAAACCTTCAGATAGCATTAACTGAACTATAGGTAAAAATTAATATACCTTGAGATAGAAGGAAAAACTGTACTTAAACATTTAGGATGCCTGTGAGCCTTAAATATTGAATATATTTATACATAATTAAGGCTGATAACAGAACAATAGGAGGAGTTTTTCATGCAAAAAATTCTATTAACTTTAAAACAAGCGTTACGTTCAAGCTTTTTAGTTGTTTGCTTGATGATTTCTATCAGCTTATCTGGTTCATTTATATTCGTTCAGCAAGCTAGTTATGCAACTACTCTTGAAGAATTAAAGTTAATTCCCCCAGAGTATAAACCAAATTCTGAAGAAAAAATTAATCGTGCTAATGAATTTGACCCAGGTGTTGGCGTTCAAGAAGAAGAACGACAAAAAGCTTATGAGCAAGCAAAAAAAGATTCCAGAAATCTTAATACTATAGAGAAAACTTACGAAAGGAATTTGAAGGCTGAACAAAAACAAAATCCTCCAGAAAGTTTTGGTGAAAAAGCGAAAGAAGTTCTTGAAAAGGTGACAGGTAAATAGATAATACAGGTTAAACTACCAAGCCCTTTGGTACGAGGTTTGGTAGTTAAGATTTAAAGCCTCTATATGTTTTAAAGTCACAGATTTAGAAAATTAAATTGTAAGGTGTGTTATCGCTTTAGCGTAACGCACCTTAAGTTTTTGATGGTGCGTTAGCCTTCGGCATAACACACCCTGCAAAAATTTATTCAAATTCATCAACTGTGGAAGGAGAAGTAGGTTTTCTTTGATTACCGATATTGCGCTCATACCACTTCATTAATGGAGTCGCACTAATGCCATGTATAATCACAGAGGCTACAATAGTAGTGTAAGTTATCCAAGCAATTTGTTCGGCAGCTTCACCTTTTAAACCATTACCAAATGCATAGGCAAGATAATATAAAGAGCCGACACCGCGAATACCAAACCATCCAAATAACCAACGAGTTCCTGGATGAAATGTTCGGCGGTGTGATTCTACAGGGCGTTTACCTATTGTGCTAATCCAAACTCCTACTGGTCTAATTATTAAGAATAACAAAATTATTACTAACAAAGATTGCATAGCATAATTAAGCATTGGCTGGAATAACAATATTGAACCCAAGAGTAAAATTGTTCCGACTTCCAGCAGCTTTTCAACTTGCTCAATAAATTCCAATTGTCCTAGCGGTTTTTCAGGGTTTCTATAACTGCGTTGGACAACTAATCCAGCAACAAATACTGCCAGAAATCCATAGCCATTAACCATTTCTGTTAAAGAATAAGTTAGTAAAATCGTGCTGATAGCAATGAAATCTTCCATTAACTCATCAGCACGACGGCGTTTTTGAATTTTCTTTTCAATCCAAACTATAGATTTGGCAACCACAAATCCCATAACAATGCCAGCTGCGATCGCCCAAATTAAATCAACTGTAATCCACTGTTTAAACCAATTACCCCAGTTGTCATCTTTTAACGCATGAAGACCAAAATAAACGAAGGGAAAAGCTAAAGCATCATTTAAGCCACCTTCAGAAGTTAAACCAAATCTCAACTCATCTTGGTCGTTTATATCGGTTAGCTGTACTTCTGATGCTAATACTGGATCGGTAGGTGCAAGAATTGCCCCTAATAAAATTGCTTCTCCCCAATTCATCCCTAAAAACAATTTACCTACAACAGCCAAAGCAAAAATTGAAATTGGCATCAGAAATGCAATTAATCGGGCTGTAATAGCCCAAGTCTCCAACCTTAGAGGACGAACAATTCTTAAGCCACAGCTAAACACAGAAATAACTACTACAAGTTCTGTTATTCTTTCCAGCACTTCAGCATTAAAAACTTCATCTCGACGTAATTGAATCAGCCCAAAGCCATAAGGGCCTAGAAAAATACCAACTATGAGATAGATAATGGCAAAAGAAAGAGGTAGGCGAGCAATCCAACCTGACCCTAATGTTACCATCAGCAGCAGTAGACCAATTACAAATAGGTCAATAATATAGATATCTGGCATATAGCGATTTGTATAAAATTAGGCGTTGCTTTGTAAGCTTAATTGCAATAGCTTTTTATTAGCATTACCTAATGGGCATATTTTCTGAAATTAATGATTAAAGATTCAGATGCACCACCAAATTGGAGAACAAGGGAATAGATACAGCAGTTTTTCTTTGGATGAAGTTTAAAGCTACAGGTTTTGAGTAGCAGATAGGGCAATACTTTTCGGTTAAAGGGGAAAGGGAAAGGGGAAAAGGAGAAAGAAAAACCTTTACCCTTTAACCTTTTCCCCAAAACCCGACAAGTATTGACACAGGTGTACTGCTACGAATAGTCTATCTGCACTACTTTTTTACTCAAACATCACCATTTTTAGTACAAATATACTATAATATGGATAGCGTCCACAAAGCCTAATGAAATACCTAACGGCTGTGTGACAACCTTCTGGAAGATGGATTTAAGGGTTAGTTCGATGATGAAGCATTATATTCTCAACCTCAATCCGACTGCCAAGCATGAATGGGATCGGTGTATTTTACGCGATCCGTTGACTGCCAAACGCCCAGATATCGCCAAATTAATTGCTGAAGCGGTTGGTGCTGATACAGGCAGTTATTTGGTAAGCGTGAATATCGAAGTTCAAGTTTTGCAGCAAGCCGCAGTTCCTCAAGCAGAACAACTCTCACTTTCGTTTCCAGAGGTGAGTGTGCCGTCACAACCACAACTGCGGGAAGCGGCTTAATGCGATCGCTTGGAAAAAAATAAATTATCCAAAATTATTTGTAGGGGATCTTGCCCAAGATCCCCTAATTCTGCCACAGTGTACTAAAATCTGTCAGACAGCAGTTGAGCAATTTGCTGATTAATAGTTGCAATATCAAAACGCCTAGTAGCAGTAGTCCTAGCATTATTAGCTATAGTTGCAGTTATTTCCGTCTCCTGAAGACAGGTGGTAATTACTTGTGCAAGTTCCTGGGGTTCTCCTGGTGTCACCAAAAAACCATTAAGTCCATGTTCTACCAATTCCATTACACCCCCAGCTTTGGCTGCAACTATAGGTTTTTCACATAGCATTGCCTCTACAATCACTCTACCAAAGGGTTCTGGGGAAGTAGAAGTATGTGCAACTAAATCACAAGCTGCCATTAACTGAGGAATATCTGAACGAAATCCTAAAAATTTGACGCGGTTTTCTAGTCCGAGATCCGCAACTTGTTGGTGTAATTGTTTGACATAATCTTGTTCGCCAAATAGGGCATCACCCACTAAAATCGCTGTCACCTCTTGCGGACATTGGGCAAGGGCATCAATTAAAATATGTTGTCCTTTCCAAGGTGCAAGACGGCTAAAGTGCCCAACTACAAATTTACCTTGTAATCCTAAGTTTTCTTGCAATTTATTAATATCAGATTTATCAATCTGATATATTTTTGGATCGAAGCCATTATAAACAACTTCGATTATATCTGGCCGTCCTCCCGCTTGGATAAAGGCTGTTTTACTAGCTTGGGAATTAGCAATTACTAATGAGGCAAAACGATTAGCTAAGTTAATGGCAATGCGAAGATTCGTTTGGCTAAAATGTTCTTTGGAAAGAATATCGTGTAAATGATAAACCAAAGGACGATGACTAAAAAAACTTGCTAATGCTCCTACAACTAGTGCTTTTTGAGTATTAGCATAAATTAAATCATATTCACGCGCTTTTTTAATTACCTTAGTAATCAAAGGTGCAAGTTGTCTGACACTTTTTAATCCTTGCACTAAACTGCTTTCTTTATGAACTTGAATTGCTTGAGTTGCAAGAATTTCTACAAGAATATCATTTTGCTGTAGTAATTCTTTAAATGGGCCATCTGCGAACAAACCTACTAAAGCGCGATTACAGTATGGTTTAGCAATATCTATTAAACATAATTCTGCACCGCCTGGTTTACCGCTTTGGTCTAAGAAAAAAATTCTCATAAAGTTTATATTTTGTTATCTAATTTGATCCATACAGCACCCCTAATATCATTACAATCGCTTGTTTAAGCTAGTAAAACATTCCGTACTTTTTGGGCAATTTGATTCCAGTCGTAGTGTGTAGTGGCATACTGGCGACAATCCGATCGTGAAGGTATGGGGATATTTTCTAAAAGTGCTTGTTCTAATTTTTCAGCAATAGCTGAGGCTTCTGTTGAAGTTGTAATTAAATCGGGTGAAAATTCTGATAAAATTTCTGGCATTCCTCCAACTGGGGTACATATCACAGGAGTACCACAGGACAGAGATTCCACTATTACTAATCCGAACCCTTCAAAAGATTGACTAGGCATTATAGTCAGTTCCGCAGCTTGGTAAGCTATAGGTAATTGCTCATCAGGGAGAAAACCTAAAAATTTAACGTTGTCATCTAGTCCTAATTCTGTAGCCTGTTGTTGTAGTGCAGCTTGGATGTGACCACGACCTGCGATCGCTAGCCAAACATCTGGTATTCTGGGCTTAATTATAGCCAAAGCCTCCAATAATTTGTCAACTCCTGTTCGATGCACTAAACGGCGGGATGTAAATATTATCCGGCGATCATTTGGCCAGCCTAGATGTTTACAAGCCTCTTGGGGTGATAAATTTGGTTGAAACCAGTTAATATCAACTCCACCAGGAATAATATTAATTTTGCTCCACGGTACTTGATATTTATCGTGTAGAATTTTACCAAAAGCTTGACTTAAAACAATGAAGCGATCGCAGCGATTATAAGTATTTTTTTCTATTAGCTGATGCTTAATTAAAAGACTGAGGTTTTTATTAACTACCTCTTGCTGACTTTCCGAAGCCCAAGGGCCATGAAAGTTAAAAGTAACTGGAACTCCCTTTGGCAAAATATCTAAAAGAGGAAAGCTGTATAATGCAAAGTGCAAATTAATAGCATCTGGTTTGTTTGTTCTCGTTTTTTGAAAGTTAGTGCGAATTGACCATAATCTTTGCCAAATAGCACTATCGGGAGAAGCTAAATTAGTCAGCTTAATTGGCAAATTTATTTCTGTCTCTGGTAGACCAACTCCACACAATTCAACCTGGTCTTTATTTGCTGCTAATTTATGAGTTAATTCATAAATATATCTTTCCAATCCTCCCGGAGTTTTGGGAAACCAACCTAATCCCAAGGTGAGAATAGATGCAGATGATGAAGCGAAATTTTCTGGTTTGTTTTTCACTAATATGTCTCCTGTAAATCAATACGGTTCAGTTAAGGCTAAAACTCTGTTATCAAGTCAATTTTTTAACGAACCGCCATCTCTACGAGAGGCTTACGCCAACGCGCAGCGTCTCCAAGAGTTGGCGCAGAGGACGCAGAGAGAAGAAAGAGAAGGAAAAAATTGCTTAACTGAACTGTATTGTCCTATAAATATATTAAAACAGTGGAAACTTATAACTGTAAGACCCTACGGTATGTTCTAAAGATGAATTATTAGTATTTTTAAATACACATTTTCAATAATATATTTATATAGAACACCAATTTATAAACTATTTATATGCCAACGTCAATAAGGGACGAGAGATGGTGTTTTTATTAACTACATAATACTGATGGGGTATATATGATACTTGTCAATTAAAAAGGGCAAAAGCTAGATAGAGAGAGTCAATGCTCCCTATAAATTGAGAATTATAGAAATATTATGTATTAGTGTTTACCATTTTTGTCTGTCAACGAGTAACTATTAATACTTTGAAACTATATTAGTTGAAAAATTAAATAATAAAAGGATTTTTGTAAAGATAGTGTAAAAATATTGCTCATTTATAATAATTATATTTTTTACTGATTTCCCAAAAAATGAATGTATATAAATAATTAAAAGCTTAAAACTATATGAAAAATAAATTACTGGTGCGGTTACGAAAATTACGTCAAAAACTGAATCAGCACATCAAAAAATTATTTAAAACTCGATATTTGCAAAAGAGTAAAACCTTTAATTTGTTACTCAGTGTCGCTGTTGGAGTCATTGTTACTACTATTGGAATTACAACAGACTGGGCGACAACTGGAACCTCCACGCTTACATACAAAACATCGTGGATAGGTAACACAATTGGCAGTGGAAATCTGCGAGTACAAAACAATATTGAGGCAATGTATGTTTCTCCTGATGGCACAGTTTATACCAACAGCCATTGGGATGAAGCGGGAATGGAAGCAGCGATATATAAAGATGGTAAGGTTATTGGTGCTATTGGAGATACTCACGGCTGGAGTCGTGGAGGTGGTATAGCTGTAACCGCAAATAGTAAATATATTTACCTTGCCATGACTCAGGGATCGAAGGGTAAAACTGATGAAGATTACCCTCCTGAAGGTACAACTTGGCACTGCGTTAGACGCTATGATTTGTCGGGAAAACCTGCACCGTTTCCTGAAGGGCGTGGCTGGGATAAAAGTATGTTAATTACCAGTACTAAAAGTGAAGTTACTGGATTAGCAACTGTAGGAAGTGAGTTGTATGTGAGTGATTTTGCCGCTAACCGCATTCGTGTCTACGATACTGAGACAATGAAGGAAATACGCAGCTTTACTGTTAACAATCCGGGAGCAATAACTATTGATTCACAGAAAAATCTGTGGATTATTCAAAATAAAAATGGTAGTAAACCTGCCAAAATTTTACATTATTCCCAAAATGGAAAGCAATTGCCCCAACAGATTGCAGATATCGTTGAACCAACTGCGATCGCAATCGATCGTGAAGGTAAGCTGTTAGTGGCAGAAAATGGGCCGCGTCAGCAAATGTTGGTTTATGACATCAAAGATAAACCAGTGGAAGTGGGTAGTTTTGGCTGTAAAGGCGGTATCTATACAGGAATTGCTGGTGAAGTTCGAGATTTAAAACTTTATGGACTTACCGGAGTTGGTAAAGATGCTTCAGGTAATATCTATATAAATAGTAATGGTTTCAATAAATCGGGAACAGATTTGCGGAAATTTTCGCCATCGGGAAAACTAATATGGCGATCGCTAGGATTGATATTCGTTGATAATGCAGATGCCGATCCTAAAACTGATGGTGTAGATTTATTCACCAAACAAGAACACTATCTCATGGATTATGGTAAGCCTGCTGGTAAGCAGTGGACTTACAAAGCCTACACCTTAAATCCTTTCAAATATCCTCAAGATCCCCGACTGCATACATCACCCGATGGAACCTTTGTTCGCCGCATCCAAGGGAAGCCGTTTTTGTTCTTCACAGATATGTATAACAGCTTCCTGCAAATATATCGTTTCAATCCAGCCACGGATGGTAAAGTTGCTATCCCAGCCGGAATGTTTGTTGGTAGCAATGGCGCAGATAAACCATTTCTCGCCGGAAATTGGCCGCCTAATCAACCACAAAAAGGTGAGTGGATTTGGCGCGATCGCAACGGTAATGGCAAATTTGAAAATGACGAATATGATACCAGCAAAGATTATCCCTATATCGGGGGATGGTGGGTAGACAGCAAAGGAGATGTTTGGAAAGCTTTGCGAACAGAAGATGGCATTCGCCACTATCCTTTAAAGGGAATAGATCCTAAAGGCAACCCCATCTACAACTATAGTTCGATGGAAAAGCAAGCTACTCCCAGCATGTTTAACGACTTGCGACGGATCGAATATTTTCCCGAAACAGATAGTATGTATTTGTCAGGTTTCACAGCAGATCATCCCGCATTCGGTGATGATACTGGAGTTGCTGGATCTGAAATTGCCCGTTTTGATAATTGGAGTAAAGGTAATCGTACTCCCCGTTGGCGAATTCTGATTCCCTATGACACCACTGGTAAACGCGAAGTGTCTACAGCAGCCATGAGTGTGGCGGGCGATCGCGTATTTGCCGTGACAGTCAAAACCGCAGAGGTATATGTCTATAATGCCAAGACGGGAGTGCAAGTACAACTGTTAAAACCAGGCCCAGAAGTTGGCAGTGAAAGTGGCTGGATTGATATACCTTACGGTATCCGCGCTTTTCGTCGTTCAGATGGAGAGTATCTGGTATTTGTGGAAGAAAACTGGAAAGGAAAAGTGATTGTGTATCGGCTAGCGGGATGAACATTTAATAATATCGTGTCCGCTTAAAAACTTATTATCAGGTTTAGGGAATAGCTATAGCAATCCTATCTGATTTATAAAAATCCGAGGTATCCAGATCCCCGATTTATCAAATAAGTCGGGGATATAACTTTTCACGAATGATTTAGACTTGCTATATGTAAGGAGATATGTGATTAAATGTATTGCACGTTGAATAAATTAAGCATAATGCTTCATGCGTCGAGACTCGATTTTTTATAAACTCTTTCAACAATCTCCTACTTTATTATTTGAATTATTGACAAATCCGCCCACCAATGCAAATGCATATCGATTTGATTCGGTAGCTGTCAAAGAACCTAAATTTGAGATAGACGGAGTGTTTCTCCCACCAGAAAATGAAAGCGCAGGAGTTGTATATTTCTGTGAAGTACAGTTTCAAAGAGATGAACAGCTTTATGAAAGAGTATTTGCAGAATCTTCACTATATTTCTACCGCAACTGTACCAGATTTAGCGACTGGCAAGCAGTAATAATTTATCCATCTCGCAATATTGAACAAAGTAACATCTACCCTCATCGTGGATTGCTTAACAGTAACCAAATACATCGGGTGTATTTAGATGAATTGGGGAATATTCGTGAATTACCTTTATGGGTAGCTTTGATGGTGTTAACTACCCTCGAAGAAGAACAAGCACCACAAGAAGCTAGATATTTACTTGAGCGATCGCGCCAAGAACAACCTCAACCATCAAGTAGCGTCATAATGGAATTAGTGACGACGATAATGGTGTACAGATTTGAACAATTAAGCCGGATAGAGGTAGAGTCTATGCTAGGAATCACGCTCAAGGAAACAAGGGTTTACCGCGAAATTAAGGAAGAAGGACGAGAAGAAGGGCGAAGAGAAGAGGCTGCTAACCTTATTATCCGACTTTTGACTAAGCGGTTAGGAGAACTCTCTGAAGAAATACACTCCTCAATTGCTAGCTTATCCCTACCTGTTTTGGAAGATTTGAGCGAAGCAGTGTTAGATTTTACCAGCTTGGCTGATTTACAAGCTTGGTTAGTGGCAAGATAAAAGTGCGTTAGTGCTTAGAAGTGCGATCGCTCATTGAGCTAAATCTAAGTAAATTTACTTGTTGTTTATTTGCAGTCTTTATGATATGTTCCTCTACATAACAATTAAATACAGTATCTACACCAAGTTAAAGTAGTTTATAAAAGCCAAAAAGATGAAAATCTCTATGAGGCTGACATTCAACCAGGCAAAGTTGAGTTTTAGGGTTACGGTATACCAAGATTCTCTACCGAACCCAAAAATTGCAACCGCTATTGGGGATTAATCTGATGTCTCAGAGTAAATCTGTAGAACCGGCTTCAGTCCAAAGCCGCATTCTCGTACCTCAGAGGTATCACAGGCAACCTGTTATTTCTCGATTAGTGTCTCGTTATGGTTTAACCGTCAATATCAAAGCCGCATCCCTGACATCCGACAGTGACAGCGATGGCTGGTTTGATTTGGAACTTTCGGGAAATCCCCAAAAATTGACAAATAGCCTATCTTACTTGCAAGGATTGGGAGTAAATTTACTGGAATTTGCGATCGCAAACCACATTCAACCCAAACAGCACTCTTTACCTTTCCCAAACCCAGTTAGCAAATTGAGTCCAAAAGATTCTGCATTGCTGACAAATCAATGGCAAGAACAATTCCAGCAATGGATTTCTCTGGGTCAAACTAATCGGGTACGCCTGCAACTGTGCATTTTAAAATCTTATTACAAAGAGCCAGTAATTTCCGAGTTAGTTTCTCGTTATGGACTCACAGTAAATATTACCAGTGCAACACTTCAACCCGATACGGAAGATGACGGCTGGTTTGACTTAGATTTGTGGGGGAGAACAAAGCAACTTTACTCTAGTCTGAGTTATTTAGAAAAGCTGGGATTACCAATTTGGCTGGATTTGTCTAGCGTTTATAGCGATCGCTAAGGGAAGAATTCAGAATGGGCTAAACCTTAGCTATCCGCTAACAGGAGTCAGAATTCAGAAATCATCTAAATTTCGTAGTACCAAATTTCTTCTTCTCGCACCACAATTCGATGCAGAGAGAGACGAGCAATCAAGCCCTCTTGCTCAAACTGTCCAAGAACACGAGTGATAGTCACACGAGTGGAACCAAGCATTTCTGCTAAGTCTTCGTGAGTCAGACGCATATCTATTAAACGTCCCTTCTCAACTTCCGAACCAAACTTTTTAGATAACCATGCCAACAACTTGATTAGCATGGTATCAACTTTTTTATGGCTACGAATAACCATTAATTCTTGAGCCTGTTGGATATGAGTAAGTAGAGTTTCTGTTAGTTGAGTCCACTCCTCTAAAGGTAAGACTGTCGCCTCCACTTTAGTTAGGCATTCCATCTGATAAGGTTCTAATTTTGACAAAGACTTACCAACTATATCTCCAGGCCCCCACAATCCCAAAGCGACGGTTGTACCATCTTCCAAATAGGTGAAAGTCCTGACAAAACCCGTTTCAATTTTCCAAAGACTATTTTGATGCTCTGGCAGAAATGACCTCCGGGCAAAAATTTCTTTAGTATTATTACTGTTTAAGCTAGTTAAATTCGCATATAAAGATACCATACTTATATAACTATTCTCCGATAAATTAACCGTAGTATTATATTTATATCAGGTTCTAAGAGCATCTGGGCATTTTAAATAGGGAGTGGAGAATAGGGGGATGAGGGAGATGAGGAGGAATACCCAATAGCCAATTCCCCATTCCCAATGCCCAATTCCCAATTCCCAAAATTAAATTCCTGCACCATCAAGAAAATCTTCAATCATCCCATCAGAATTATTGTTCTTAGAAGATGTTTCTTCCTCGCCAAGCTCAGTTGGAGACAAACTTGATTGTTGCAACTGCTCAAACTCTTTCTCTAGAGCCTTGACGCGCTCAAATAAAGCGCGGATGACTTCAGCTTCCACGTCGCGGACTTTATTATGATCCAGAACATTGGTAGACGAGTTGTTCTGACGAGTCACACGTCCTGGAATCCCAACGACAGTAGTATTACTGGGTACATCTCGCAGCACCACAGAACCGGCTCCAATACGGACGCGATCGCCAATTTCAATATTTCCCAATACCTTCGCACCCGCTCCCACAACTACATGAGAGCCTAAAGTTGGATGGCGTTTGCCGCTTTCTTTCCCAGTCCCGCCAAGGGTAACACCTTGATAAATCAGGGCATAGTCGCCCACGATCGCAGTCTCACCAATCACAACTCCCATACCGTGATCGATAAACACTCCCTGGCCAATTAATGCTCCAGGATGGATTTCAATCCCAGTTAAAAATCTACTAATATGAGAGATGAAGCGAGGTATAAAGGGAATTCCAATTTTGTACAGCCAGTGTGCCAATCGATGGAATATTAGAGCTTGAAGTCCAGGGTAACAGAACAATACTTCTAGCCAATTACGGGCTGCTGGATCGCGCTCAAAAATGGTTCGCAAATCAGTTAGTAACATACTCTTTTGAGATTTTCGTTGGTAAGTGAGGCTCTGAAAACAGAAACTCAGGATAATTCCCACAAAAAAATCGAGTCATTTATGGGAATTGTGTAGGATAATAAACTACGGTAAGTCGATAGAATATAGTGCTTTTGTGGCTACTAAGTGGGATGCTATCACATTCCACACTTTAAGAAAAATTAATTTCGCATTAACTGCGATAAGTCCCCCAATTCACCGTAGTATGTTGAGTACAGTCTTGAATAGCCAAAACTACGCTCTCTTGGATCTGTCTTCCAAAGTGGAATACGCGCTGCTGGCACTCTTAGAACTGGCAAGCCACCACGGAAAAAAACTTCCTCTAACCATGAGCGAGATCACTGCCAAACAACCCATACCTGAACGCTACCTGGAACAAATTTTGACCAACCTCCGGCGGGCTGGTGTGGTGCAGAGTCAACGCGGCTCGAAAGGAGGTTTTGTTTTAGCTCGTGAACCTTGGCAGATTACACTACTAGAAATTGTCACTTTTGTTGAAGGCGAGCGGAAAGAGAAAGATACTTCTGACTCTCAGACTCTAGAAAAGACTCTGGTTTATGAAGTTTGGGAGCAAGCTAACGCTGCCTCAATTGAGGTTTTGGGTCGCTATACACTCCAAGACTTGTGCCAGGAAAGAGAAACTCGCGCACAGCAAAGCCCGATGTATTATATTTAGACACGACGGAGTATTCACATGCGGATAGCAAAAGATATCACAGAGTTAATCGGACGGACTCCTTTAGTTCAATTAAACAAAATTCCCCAAGCTTCAGGAGCGGTTGCTCGGATTGTGGTGAAGCTAGAAAGCATGAATCCAGCATCTTCTGTGAAAGATCGGATTGGCGCGAGTATGGTGGAAGTGGCGGAAGAAGCAGGCTTGATTCACCCCGGAAAAACTGTTTTAGTAGAGCCGACTTCTGGGAATACAGGAATTGCGCTAGCGATGGTGGCGGCCGCTAAAGGGTACCATCTCATTCTAACGATGCCTGACACAATGAGCCACGAAAGACGATCGATGCTCAAAGCTTATGGCGCTCAATTAGAGTTAACGCCAGGGGTAGAAGGGATGCGAGGAGCGATCGCTCATGCAGAGGAGATTGTAGCTAAAACGCCCAATGCTTATATGTTGCAGCAGTTCCGCAACCCAGCTAACCCGAAAGTTCACGCCGAAACCACCGCAGAAGAAATCTGGAATGATACCGATGGAGAGGTGGATATTTTGATAGCGGGAGTGGGTACTGGTGGGACAATTACGGGAGTTTCAGAAGTTATTAAAAAACGGAAACCGAGTTTTCAAGCGATCGCAGTTGAACCAAGCAATAGCCCAGTATTAGCAGGTGGGAAATCAGGGCCTCACAAAATTCAGGGTATCGGTGCGGGATTTGTCCCAGCAATTTACCGTTCAGAACTAGTGGATGAAGTGATTCAGGTAGCGGATGAGCAAGCGATCGCTTACAGCCGTCGTCTAGCAAAAGAAGAGGGATTATTATCGGGGATTTCTACTGGCGCTGCTTTATACGCGGCTATTCAAGTAGCACAACGTCCAGAAAATGCAGGTCGTTTAATCGTCATGGTGCAGCCTAGCTTCGGCGAACGCTACCTTAGCACCTCACTGTTCAAAGATCCAGAAGAAAATGAGTGGTTGAGTAAAGTTTGATTCGATATACCAATTCGAGATTTTAGATTTGGGGACTTCCAAAAAATAAATTATTTCTTGGGGTGTGGTAAGGCGACAGCATAATACCATTTCTCTAAAATCTTGAGACAGATAGATTTTCCGTAGGGATTCACATCTGTGTATTGCTGTCAACTTAAGCAAAAAAGATGCTGAAGATGTAATCTAAGAACATCAAGTTTGATGTTCTTAGGAACTTCCAAAAAATAAATTATCCAAAATTGTATATTTGTAGGGATAAATCAGAGCGCGATCGCTTGGCTATATGTATCGGCTGGAGTAATCACTCCACAGCCTCATCAGGTATTGCGAGCAGCCGAGGGTTTGGCTATATTATTGCCCGTGGGTGAAGATATTGGGAAAAGGTGAAAACCACGAGTTTTTCAGGAAACAACAAGTTTTTAAGAGCAATCAATTTCTTTAGATTTTTTTTAGCTTATCTATTATCGTAAATTTATTACCACTGTTAATATTAGGGAAAAAGCTGTTCTGAGATACAAGTTTTTCTACATCAGTAACGAGTAGCGATCGCTGCCAGTGGAACAGTTTTAACTTGCACATTTTAAACCCCTTATATATAAGGTTTTATAAATATTATAAGAATGTGCTTCATTCATATTTTTTGCGCTTTGCGTCCCTGCGCTAGTTGGGGGCTGATATCTTGAACCTTCTAAATAGACTTGTCTATAAACTTATAACCCAGTCTATACAAGGGTTTTCAACGCTGCCTATATGTCTTAAATTAACCTATAAATAAGGCTTTGACATAATTAGTTATATTTTATAAACAAAAATAGGATTTTCAAATTTTGTGTTTTAATAGGATTTATTATGCTATATGGTCGGCAAAAGCTAGATAGGAGAAATATCAAAATTAATAATATTTTAATTTTATATCCTATCTTTATGTAAATTTAATTTTCGGACAGGTCTGATAATTTGAAATCAGGCTAATCCAAACCATAAAATTGTAGAAGATGAAGATTGATGAAGAAACTTTGAGCTGTGAAGTAATATTCACAAGCTCAAAATTATTCTCAATAAGCATGGAATGGGCAATACCCAATCTACACAATAGTCAGCTTTTCAGACTGTTATTTTGTCAAAAATAAACTGCTACAAGATATGAGAAATCATTACTTTTGTAGTTTGTAAACAAGCACTAGTAAATGTATCGAATTTTCAATAGGACTTACGCAAAATATCTCTCAACTTCTGATTTCTCTGCGCCGCGCCAGTTGCTTCAAGTCGGGGAACCCGCCCAACGCACTGGCTTCTCTGTGCCTCTGCGGTTCGTTATTCCGTCACTCGTGCGTAAGTCCTATTCAAGTTAGAGTCTGACAAAAAATAAGGAGATTGATATGCCTTATAAATCTAAGATTTTATCAATTGATGGTGGCGGTATTCGCGGGTTAATATCTGCAAAGATTTTAGCGAAGATTGAGGAATTGACAGGGAAGAAAATTTCCCAAATGTTTGATCTAATCGCTGGTACTTCATCAGGAAGTTTGTTAGCTGCCGGTCTAACTAAGCCAAATCCAAATAATCCTCAAGAACCTGCTTACACTGCTGAACAGCTAGTCGAGATATTTCGAGGACAAGATGGAAAAGATATTTTCTACGAACCTTTTCTAGAGCGTTTGACTAAAGTAGACGACATCATCAGACCAAAGTATTCTTCAAAGGGTAGAGATGAGGTTTTAACAAAATATTTTGGAGACATTCACATCGAAGAAGCGTTAACGGAATTGTTCATCACTAGTTACGATATTACACTACGGCTGCCTGTCTTCTTTACAAGTAAAGTATCCAAAGAAGAACAGAAATCTAGATTTTTCCGCAAGATATCTACCGGCTTTAAGATGAAACAAGCAACAATGGCATCTTCTGCCGCTCCAACTTACTTTGAACCTTACCAAGTACCCACAAATCACCCAGATACCAATGGTTTCTATGTGTTAGTTGATGGTGGTGTCTTTGCGAATAATCCGGCTTCACTAGCAATTATGGAAGTTATAATTGACAAGAAAAAAGTCGGGGAAAAAATAGACTTGGATGAGATTTTAGTTGTCTCAGTAGGTACTGGTTCCCTTACCCGTAGATTCCCTTACGAGCAGGCAAAAAATTGGGGATTACTTGGATGGTTAGAGCCGCTTCTCAATATTACCCTTGATGGTTCAAGTGAATCGGTAGCTGTGCAACTAGAACAATTGCTACCAAAAGCTCAGGATAAACCCTCACAATACTATCGCTTTCAAGGATTCTTAGATAAGGGTAAGGGTAATGATAATATCGATGTCACAGACCTTCAAAATATCAAGAATTTAGAAGACCTAGCAGACGAGATTATTGGAGCAATGAGTAAACGCGAGTGGGACGAACTGTGTCAACAACTCCTCTCATAATCTGTTAATAAAAGGGCGTTGCTAAATCATTAGGATGATTTAAGTCAATTTTGAACGAATTTTCAATGGTTTCAACCGCTAATTCATTCCACATTTATGCAACGCCAGTTAATATAAGCTCTATCTCGACAGAAATTTTTGCAACACAGCGATTTTTACGTCAATTATTAAGAACTCTTTGCGTTAGTCCCCATTACATATTTCCCCCTATTAAACTGTATGCAGAAATACCAAAAACCTGTATTAAGACTGAGGTTGGAATATGGGATCAGAACACTTAGGATTTGAGTCTGTAAGTAAATACCCCTTATTAGATGCCATTTTTCATCGTCGCTCCCGGCGGATTTCATCCGGCTTACCATCAATCAACGCTGGTTCGCTTTCACACAGCCCGCGTCCTCCATTCGATCGCGTGCAACCCCTGAGCGAATTGGAAGAAGCATTACTCATCGCCGCCACGGGCGCGACTGGAATAACGTTTCCAGACCGCCCCTTTGAAGACGCGCCAGCACCAAAGGGAAAACCGATTCTTGGAACACCCAATTTAAATTTCAAAGGTCGTGCTGCTGGAAGCACCGATAACTCCCAGCCAACCTACTTTCTGTTGCTCAACGACACTGGCACATACTTTCTTAAGCACCTCGACCCAGAACCAGAAAATACTTTATTCTCTCCAGAATCATTAATATTGCGGGCTAAAGCGGCAAAAGTTAAGATTAGCGACGAAAGAATTTTCTCCTCGGAAAAATATCGGCGTTTTCCCTTCTATCTCGACTCAAACCGCTTTTTATCCAACGTACCTGGTAGCACGGTGTTGTTGCCGATTGTAGATTTGTCCCGGCAGTACATCAACGCCTTAATGTACGTGTTAACCGAAGACCCACTTGCACGTCCGACCTTCGTAGACGATCGCAATTTCTACCAACCGGCGGGAGTCAAGAAGTGGATAAAAGACCCATCAGATATTAAAGAAGACGAATTCGCCCTCAACAAAAACCTGAAGTTACCGCTAGGCAAACTCGGCAATATGCGAACCGAGTACGAGTCCTATTTTCTCTTGCAGAATCTAGCACTGTGCCTACAAGCTATGGGATTAGGGGGCTGGATTCATGCCTCGATTGGCCCCCCGTATCTTTTGGGAGATCCCTTCGCCTCCCCCGAAACCCAAGGAGTGCTGAACGTGCGATGGGAAATTCCCCAACGGACATTACTACAGCAATTCACCGTCGATTTGTTGCGTTGGGCAACCCCGAAACCGGCGATGAGAGCGAATCCTTGCGGTCTGTTGCGTCCCGGAGTAGACCCAAAATCAGCTACCGAGGATGACTGGCTGATTAAGTGTTTATGCCCGCCGAATTACACTGTCGAGGAAGCCGTAGATACTATTGTCAAAGAGAAGCACGAACTTTACAGCGATCGCACCTTATTCAGTCACATTTTCCGCGACGGAAAAGAGAACACCTACATTCGAGAAGTTCCCCCCTATCGCCCCGAAGTCATCGAGTGTGCTAAGGACATTTGCCGTTACTTGATGAAAACCCACGGACGTTTACCCGCCCATGCCGATGGTTTGTTCGTGCCAGGTATTTGGTTACAGGCGCACCACCTAGACCTTTCTTATTACGACGACCTATTCGCCTCTGGAGTCGGCTACACGAATACACAACGAGAACATCAAGCGCACTGGCATGATGAACCGCATCAATAACATGACTAAGGGACTTCTAACAAATATCCCATCACTGTGTAGGCAGGGAAGCAGGGGGCAGGGGCAATACGGTTCGGTTAAAGGGGAAAGGGGAAAGGGGAAAGGTTTTAAATAAATCCTTTACCCCAAACCCAGTAACCTTTTCCCAGACCACAAGGAAAGTTCATTGTGCTTATCCGAACCGTATTAGGGACAGGGGGAGAAAGAAAAATATTATCTGAGTAAATTGGATAATTTATTTTCTGGATTTTCTGGAAGTCCCTAAACAAATATTCCCAAGTCGAGCGCTCAACATTTCTATTCCTCGATTTATCGAAGGCAATCATGGTTAACAATCATCAACTATCTACGCAACCCAAACCGAAGTGGGTCTTTCAATTTTTGATCGTTGGTCTATTAGGGTTGGTTTTGTTGGCAGTGGCCTATATAGTGGCTCCTGGTGTCGCCCAACAACAACCCACGATCGCCCGCCTGCTCTCGAATGTCACTTACGAGCGTACCTTTCTGGCTACCGCAGTCTCTCTCTTTTTGCTGATTCCCGCTTACTGGCTGTTTCTCTTACAACATCGACAAGGGCCGTCTTCACTATGGCGAGCTTTTTGGACGATGAGCTACGTAGCCTACGCTACCCATTTGTACTGGTCTATACAGCTTCTCTTGGAACAGCAAGGATTTACGGCCAATGTTTGGACTTGGGAGACTCTAGAGCGGGCAATCTTCCATTCCCCGGATCTCCTCAGTAGTCCGCGCTTCGATCTCTTAGTGACTTTGTGGTGGACATTAGATATTGTTATTGCTTGGTTCCCAGGCAGAATCAACGGATTAGGAACCCCACAGCCCGTTTCCCTCAGAGATCAAACGCCTCATGTCGAACCATTCTCAGATTCTTTTTCTTTTGTGCGCTGGGAACGGGGCTTATTGCATCTGATTATGTATGTAGCCTGGGTAGTTGCCTCAATCCCGCAGGGGCATGGACTTGTGCGCGTTTTAGGTTATATCTTTGCGATATCTACCTTGTTGGCTTTAGTAGCACGAGTTTTGTTACGACAGTTTTACGCCGAATCCCTCTCCGGCAAGCTCTATATGGGCGCGTTCTCGCTACTGAACCGATTTTTCAAGTGGTACGAGTTGCCGACTTGGTTCGGTGTCATCAACTTGGGTGCGGTTCGAGAAGTTCTACGGGCTAAGAACTTACATGGAACTGAGCAAATTCCAGTTACCAATCCCAGTGGTTTGATCGACAATGGACAAGATCCACTCCCACACCCCCGTGACCTGATAGAACGGCGTGACGACGGCTGTTACAACGATCTCGAAAAACCCAGTATGGGACGCGGTAGCGAGACTACTGACCCATCGGGAGACGCAATGTTGCATAACCGTTCTCATCCCTGTGCGCGGTTCGGCAGAAATGTGCCCCTGAAAGACGCTTTTCCCGATCAGAAAAACTTACTGACTCCCAACCCACGAAGGATCAGCCGAGAATTGTTGTCCCGTGAAAAGTTTATTCCGGCAACAACCTTAAACCTAATCGCGGCGGCGTGGATTCAATTCCAAACCCACGACTGGTTCAATCATGGTGAACCGGATCGCACCAATCCGATCAATATTCCCTTACCGGAAGGAGACAGTTGGAATCAAGAGAAAATGTCTGTAGGTCGGACTCGTCCCGATCCCACCCGCGATTACGAACGAGAGCGACAGCAGTCTGCTGACGGTCAGCTACAATATCCGCAGACTTACGTCAATTCGGAATCCCATTGGTGGGATGCTTCCCAGATATATGGAAACAATTTCCAAGCCTGCCAGATTTTAAGAACCGACCCCACCACCAAGCAACTTGTCCCCGGAGGTAAACTATACATTGATGCACAAGGAAATATTCCCTACGATCCAGGCGACCCGGAAGGACTAGCCGTTTCTGGCTTCGTCGGTAACTGGTGGCTGGGTTTGAGCTTATTGCACGCGCTTTTCGTTAAAGAACATAACGCGATTTGCGATCGCTTGGCTCAGTTGTATCCGTCTTTCTCTGACGACGAACTCTTTGCCAAAGCTCGCACGATCAACAGTGCCTTGATCGCGAAAATCCATACGGTCGAGTGGACACCAGCGATTTTGCAAAATCCCGCCTTGCAGATCGGGATGAAAGCCAACTGGTGGGGATTGTTAACCGAGAATTTTACCAAGACCTTTGGACGCATCAGCCCCACGGAAGCCTTTAGCGGAATTCCCAACTCCGGCGTAGATCATCACAAGGTAGATTTCACGCTAACCGAGGAATTCGTTTCGGTGTACCGCTTACATCCTTTGATGCCCGACAACTTAGAGATTCTGAATATTCAAGATGGAAATCTCTTACAAAACTTCGACTTGACACAGAAGAACGGGATTGAGGGAATCATCGGCGCACAAGGAGACTTGATCCACCTGGGTCATCCAAAGGTGCAAATGCCAGATCGGATAACCGAGCGACAATGGCAAAACAATCTCTGGTACTCCTTCGGCAGAGCAAACCCTGGGGCAATTACCCTACACAATTACCCGAACTATATGCGCGATCTGACGCGCGAGACTCCAGGGCTAACCAAACCTGATGGAAAGCGGGAAATTAACACCGAAACTATCGATTTAGCCACTATCGATATCCTCCGCGATCGCGAACGTGGTGTGCCTCGATACAATCGGTTCCGTGAGTTGTTCCATCTCAAACCGATCGAGAGTTTTGACGAATTCCGCAATTCTCCCCATCAGGGACTTCCCGAACAACTCCGCGCTATTTACGGTCAAACCAACGGCAAAGATAATGTAGACGCACTCGATCTCATGGTCGGTATGTTCGCTGAAGTGCCACCCGAAGGCTTTGGCTTTAGCGACACCGCGTTTCGAGTGTTTATTCTGATGGCATCACGCCGGATTAAAAGCGATCGCTTCATGGCTGCGGGCTTTAACGCCAATATTTTCACGCCCGAAGGGATCGAGTGGGTCAATGATAACAGTTTGCTCTCGATCCTGCGTCGCCACCATCCAGAACTCGCCCCGGCACTGTACGGTCTAGACAATGCCTTTGTGCCTTGGAACGATATGGTGAAACACTAGTAGTACGCTTTCGTGACTTGGCGGGGTAAAGGGTAAGGGGAAAGGGGGAAAGGTTTAAATCCCTTACCCTTTTCCCTTTCCCCTTTCCCCAGCCCTCACAAGCGCATTTTTGGATTGGCAGACTACTAGTTGTGTTTATTTCATATTTTGCGGGAGTATTAATTGCGCCCGTGGGAGGATTTCAACTCACACCAAAATGGGATAGGCTATCTTGATTCAAACGGCTGGAATAGACGATAAATCAAGGTATTCAATCCAAAATCCAAAATTGGTATCACTTGAACCACTAGAACATCCATGATGGAAAGCAAACTCAAGTTCGGTATTCTGGGTGCTGGGAACATTGGTTGCTATATCGGCGCACATCTTATTCGTGCGGGAATCGATACTATATTGGTAGGACGCGAAAACCTGGCGCAAGAGATTCGGGAAAACGGTATACGGATTACAGATTTCACAGGAACAGACTTCCATCTGCAACCAGATCAAATCCGCTATACAACTGAAACAGAGTCTCTGGCTGACCGGGATATTGTATTGGTAACTCTCAAAAGTCTGGCAACGGAAGCCGCAGCACATCGTTTGAATACAGTCTTGCCAGTTGGAAAAATCATCGTTAGTTTCCAGAACGGAGTACGTAATGCAGAGAAGCTGAGGTCTATCTTGCCAGAAAAGCATGTTCTAGCTGGAATGGTTCCTTATAATGTGGTACGAAATGCCAAGGCGCATTTTCATTGTGGAACCAGTGGTGCTTTGCTTGTAGAGGAGCAGAATACTATTTCCCAGGCTGTGCTTTCAGGATTACAATTGGCTGGGCTAGCCGCTAAAACTCATTCAAATCTTCCCGGTATCCTCTGGGGGAAGCTGATCTTTAATCTGAATAATTCCATCAATGCTTTATCTGGCATTCCCTTACGTGAGGAACTTTCACAACCTCTTTACCGTAAAATCCTTGCTGCCACGATGTCTGAAGCGTTATCGGTGTTAAAGCAGAGTGGCATTCGCCCTCTTAGGTCTGGCAGCATGATTCCAAGTATTGTTCCTATTGTTTTGCAACTTCCCAACTTTTTGTTCTTTCGAGTTGCTTCCAGCATGATTAAAATCGATCCGCAGGCCCGTTCCTCTATGTGGGAAGATGTGCAACGAGGTCGAGAAACAGAAATTGATTATCTTAACGGGGAGATAGTGACGTTAGCGAAAAAGAACGGATTGTCTGCACCGATAAACGATACGATCGCACTTCTCATCAAGGAGCAAGAAAATCATGGCAGAACTTTCTCTGGAATATCGGCATTAGATTTGGCAAAACGATTAGATATTTCCGTTTGAGGAACTCCAAAAAATAAATTATCCAATTTCTGAACTTCAGTAAGACTTTCCCTCCCCCTGCCCCCTGCCCCCTGCCCCTTGAATCCGATAGTTGACAATCACCCGCTAACCTAACGGTGTAGTGGGTGATTTTTTTTCTAAAGCTGCGCTAAATTTTAGTTAACTTTTTTTAACCATCCTTCTCTCTTCATGCTCTTTTTTTGGGGAAGATATTCTGATGAGCAAGTATATTTTTAGTAGCCTTACAGATGATGAACTTAATTTTTCTGAAGATGCAGAGGTTTTTATCTTCCCCACTTCTTTCGCCCAGCAACGATTGTGGTTTCTCGATCGGTTAGCACCGGGCAATCCATTTTATAATGTGTCAACAGCACTTCGTCTGACAGGTTCTCTGAACTTCACCGCCTTGAAGCAGACATTCAATGAAATTGTCCGTCGCCACGAAATCTTACGCACTAGGTTTCTGATGGTAGACCAAGAACCAGTACAGGCGATCGCTGCACAAAGCTGCCCTAATGCACCCAGCTTAACTATACCTTTTCCCCTAATAGATATACGCAATTTCGAGAGCCAAGAACGTGAGACACAAGTGCAGCGAATCGCAACCGCAGAGGCTCAATATCCTTTCAATCTCGCTATTGGGCTATTGCTGCGAGTGAAACTGCTACAACTAGATGAAGCAGAATATGTGCTGCTGCTAAATCTGCATCATATTGTTGCCGATGGCTGGTCAATTGGAGTGTTAATTAGAGAATTGGGGGTACTATACAAAGCTTTTGTAGAAGATCAGCGATGTCTAATGTCTACGCCTCTGCCAGAACTACCCATTCAGTACGCAGATTTTGCCCAATGGCAACGGGAGTGGCTACAAGGCTTAGGGGGAAACGGGTATTCACCTCTACAAACACAGTTAGCTTATTGGCAAAAGCAATTAGACGGAATTTCAGCGCTAAATCTCCCCACCGATCGACTAAGACCAGCAGTTCCAACCTACAGGGGTGCAAAACAATTTTTAGAGCTACCACAGTCCTTAACTCAAGGCTTAGAAGCACTTAGCTACCAAGAAAATGTTACGTTGTTCATGACAATGCTGGCTGCCTTCCAAACTTTACTTTATCGCTACACGCAGCAAGAGGATATTGCAGTTGGTTCTGCGATCGCTAATCGCAACCGGAGCGAACTAGAAGGGTTGATTGGTTTTTTTGTCAATAGTTTGGTGCTACGTACAGATTTTTCAGGGAACCCGACGTTTCAAGAATTATTAAATCGAGTGCGAGAGGTAACTTTAGGAGCATACACCCATCAGGATTTGCCTTTTGAAAAACTGGTAGAGGAACTTCACCCAGAGCGAGATTTGAGCCGTCATCCATTATTTCAAGTTGTATTTAGCCTGCAAAATACTCCCATTGAAGCGCTAGAATTACCTGGACTAAAGCTTTCGCTATTCGACTTCGACAGCAAAATTGCAAAGATTGATTTAGAGTTTCATCTGTGGCGAGACTTGGAAACTCTTAAAGGAGAAGTGGTATATAGCACCGATTTATTCGATCGAAGCACTATTACGCGAATGCTAGGACATTACCAAATACTGTTAGAAGGTATTGTTGTCAATCCCAAACAGCGTCTTTCAGATTTGCCTTTGCTTACTAAAGAAGAACGACAGCAGTTATTAATTGATTGGAACAACACTAAAAAAAATTACTCAGATAATAAATGTTTTCACCAGTTATTTGAAGCACAGGTAGAGAAAAATCCAGATGCAATTGCAATTGGATTTGGTAATCAACAACTCAGCTACAAAGAGTTAAATATACGCAGCAATCAACTTGCACATTATCTCAGAAAGATAGGTGTAACAATTGAATCTTTAGTTGGCATTTGTATAGAGCGATCGCCAAAGATGATAATTGGGTTATTAGCTATCCTGAAAGCTGGCGGTGCATACCTACCTTTAGATCCTAGTTATCCTCAAGAGCGTCTTAACTTCATGTTGGAAGATGCACAAGTTTCAGTATTGCTAACACAAGAAAAATTACTTCAGCATTTTACAGAATTCTCAAAACCAATTATTAGTATAGATAAAGATTGGGTAACTATTACACAACATAGCCGAGAAAACCCAAAGAGTTATGTAACACTTGAAAATTTAGCTTATGTCATCTACACTTCTGGCTCAACAGGGCAGCCAAAAGGCGTTTTGATAGAACACCGAGGGCTGTCTAATTTGGCAGCACAAATTGAGGTTTTTAACTTACAACCGAGTAACCGCATTCTGCAATTTGCATCATTGAGTTTCGATGCCTCAATTTTTGAGATTGTGATGGCATTGCAAAAAGGAGCAACTCTTTATTTGGCAGATCAAGAATGCCTTCTACCTGGAAAAGCTTTACTCCAACTATTACGCGAAAAAGCTATTACTCACGTTACTCTCCCACCTGCGGTTTTGGCAGTCTTACCTACAGAATCACTCCCCGAATTACAAACTATTATTAGTGCAGGCGAATCATGTTCCGAGGATATAGTAAAACGTTGGTGGAGTTCTAGCCGGAAGTTTTTTAATGCTTACGGCCCTACTGAAGCAACCGTTTGGTCAACTGTTACAGAAGTTAAATCTGTGAGTGAAAAACCTCCCATTGGTTGCCCAATTGCCAACACTGAAATTTATATATTAGATAAGCATTTACAACCTGTACCAATTGGTATTCTAGGCGAATTATATATCGGTGGTGATGGGCTAGCACGAGGCTATCTTAATTGTCCTGAATTAACTGCTGAAAAGTTTATTACCAATCTTTTTAATGATAAAAAGGGAGCAAGATTTTACAAGACAGGTGATTTAGCCAAATATCGACCAGACGGTAATATCGAATTTTTAGGACGCATCGATAATCAAGTAAAAATTACCGGCTTCCGCATTGAGTTGTCCGAGATTGAAACAGTTATAATTCAGCATAAAAATATACAAAAAGCAATTGTAATTTCTCAAGGGAATCTATCTGAAAATAAGTATTTAGTAGCTTATATTGTTTCTAAATCACCGCAAGAGCAAACAATTATTGAACTACGTGAATTTTTAAAAGAAAAATTACCAGAATACATAATACCAAAAGCTTTTGTAATTCTGGATTCTCTGCCGCTAACAGCTAATGGTAAAGTAGATCGTTCTGCACTAAAAGCAGTTAATATTCGGAGCCGCTCAATAGATAAAATTTTTATTCCTCCTCGGACTCCAACTGAGTCAACCTTGGCAAAAATCTGGGCTGAAGTCCTTAACGTTGAGAATATAGGTATTCATGACAATTTCTTCGATTTGGGAGGTAATTCGCTGCTAGCTGTCCGTTTATTAGACCAGATAAACAAAGAGTTTGAGCGCGATCTACCCTTATCTAACCTGTTTTTAAATCAAACGATTGAAAGTTTAGCAATTGCTCTATCTTCAAAAATAGATTATCTGACGTGTTCTCCTTTGGTTCCGATTCAACCGAATGGTTCAAATCCACCTTTTTTTTGCGTTCATCCAATATTTGGGGTTGTCTTTCCTTATTATGAATTAGCTCATCAATTAGGCAATAATCAACCATTTTATGGACTACAGCCTATTGGACTTGATGGGGAAACTCCACTAAACCGCATTGAGGATATGGCTAGCCACTATATTGAAGCGTTGCGCTCAGTACAACCGAAAGGCCCTTATTTTATTGGGGGTTGGTCTTTTGGAGGATGGGTTGCTTTTGAGATGGCTCAACAACTCCAAAATTCTGGGGAAGAGGTAGCTTTGGTTGCTGTGCTTGACACTGTAGCACCAATTAAGAGCAATCTACCTTCTTTGAGTAATACTTTTAAGTTTATTTTTACTACAGTAGTACCATATATGTGGCCATTTTTCCTCGATTATTTGCGTCTAATTACTGCTCCTAGTAAGAACCGGGATAACAGTTTAACTTCTGGATTAACTAATTTTAAGAAGCTGATGCGATCGCTAAAAACAAATCTGTTCTCGCAGTTCATCCAAAAGGAGGATGTCACAGCCGACCTTATATCTGAAGAATCAAAGTTAAGACTTTTAAGTGAGTCAGCAATTGTTCCTATGCTTCGTGTTTTTTATGCCAATAGCCAAGCAGTTCTCAATTACGTTCCGCAAGTCTACCCTAAGCGAATTAATCTTTTTAGAACAAAAGTTCAGTTAAATGTTGCCGAGGAGGAGTCGAGTATGGGTTGGGATCGGCTAGCTGTGGGAGGAACGGAAATTCATCATATTCCTGGCAATCACTTAACTATGCTTAGAAAACCCCATATCCAGGTTCTTGCCGCAGAGTTAAGAGGCTGTATTGAGGAGGCACAAATTTTAGGCGATCCTATGTGATTTGTGAAAAATAATTTTTTATAACGAACCGCAGAGGCACAGAGAACGCAGAGAGAATAAAGAGAGATTTTCACGGATGATTTAGGATTTTATATGTCTTCTGAAGAGGTTTTCGTCTTTCCAATCTCTTTTGCCCAACAACGGTTATGGTTCCTTGACCAGTTGATTCCTAACAATACTATTTATAATGTGCCGACAGTAATTCGCTTAACAGGTTCGCTTAATTTAACGGCACTGGAGCAGACTTTTAATGAAATTGTGCGCCGCCATGAAAGCCTACGTACTACCTTTGTAGTATTGGATGGGCAACCTCTACAGGCGATTCCTGCGGAAAGCTGCGCTAACGCACCCAGCTTGACGATACCTATTTCTGTGTTAGACCTCCAACTACTGCCAGATGGTGAAAGGGAGGTTGAAGCAAGGAGGATTGTTAACGCAGAGATAGAACATCCCTTCGATTTATCCTCCGGGGCATTGCTGCGGGTGAAGTTGCTTGTGCTTTCTAACACAGAACATATTCTATTACTGAATATGCATCATATTATCTGCGATGATTGGTCTATTGGGGTGCTGATTCGGGAATTAGGAACGCTGTACACAGCTTTTGCACAGAACCAGACTGCGCTGCTATCAGAATTGCCTCTTCAATATGCCGACTTTGCCCACTGGCAACGTGAGTGGCTACAAGGAGAAGTGCTGCAAACGCAATTAACTTATTGGCAGCAGCAATTAAATGGTATTTCTATGCTGCATTTACCTACCGATAAACCAAGACCAGCGATACAAAGCTATCAAGGAACAACAGAATTTTTTGAGTTACCAAAAAAGTTAACTGATGCACTAGAAAAGCTTTCACAGCAAGAAGAAGTCACTTTTTTTATGACGTTGCTGGCAGCATTCAAAACTTTACTCTATCGCTATACACATCAAGAAGATATTGCGGTAGGTTCGCCAATTGCTAATCGTAACCGTAGCGAAGTTGAAGGTCTTATTGGGTTTTTTGTCAATAGTTTAGTCCTACGCAGCAACTTATCTGGAAACCCAACTTTTCGAGAACTGTTAGGTAGAGTTAGAGAAGTAACATTAGGAGCTTATAGCCAGCAAGATTTGCCATTTGACAAGCTAGTTGAAGAACTGCATCCAGAGCGTAACTTGAGCTATCATCCGTTGTTTCAAGTAGTGTTTAGTTTCCAGAATGCGCCAATGTCGGCACTAGAGCTATCTGGATTAGTGCCTAGCTTTATGAATATTGACTTAAAAAAAACCCGTTTTGATTTAGAACTACATTTATGGAAGTGTTCTGACGATTTTAGGAGTTTATGGGGTGCAAACTGGGAATATTCTGAAGGACTCCGTGGCGTAATAGTTTATAACACAGATGTGTTTGAGCAAGCTACTATTAGCCGGATGCTGGAACATTTTAAAACTCTATTGTCAAGTATTGTCGCAAATCCAGAACAACGTATTGCAAATTTACCGCTATTAAATGAAACACAGCTACATCAGGTATTAGTGGAATGGAATAATACTAAGGTAAATTATCCTCATCATAAGTGTATTCATCAATTGTTTGAAGAACAGGTACAGTATCATCCTAATTCTATAGCATTAATTTTTGGGAACGAGCAACTCACTTATCAAGAGTTGAATAATCGCAGCAATAAACTAGCACAATACTTACAAAAAGTCGGGGTAGGTTCAGAAATATTGGTAGGAATTTGTATTTCTCAATCTATAGAAATGATAGTTGGTTTATTAGGCATTCTGAAAGCAGGGGGAGCATATCTTCCTTTAGATTCTAGCTATCCTGAAGAACGCCTAAAGTTTATGCTGGAAGATGCACAGGTTTCATTACTGCTAACAGAAGAAAATTTGCTCAAGTCTTTTGAATGGTTCTTAAATCCAATTGTTTGCATAGATACAAACTGGGAACTTATTACTCAAGAAAACAAAAATAACCTTAAAAGTAGCGTTACGTCTGACAATTTAGCTTATGTTATTTACACTTCTGGTTCTACAGGAAAACCTAAAGGAGTGGCTATAACTCACAAAGCTGTAAATCGGCTAGTGTGCAATACAAATTATATAAAATTGTCACCCTCAGATAAAATCGCCCAAGCCTCAAACACTTCTTTTGATGCAGCAACATTCGAGATTTGGGGAGCGCTACTTAACGGCGCTCAACTCGTGGGTGTTAGCAAAGATGTAATCCTTTCGCCTCACGAGTTGGCATTATATCTACAACAGAAAGGCATTAGTGTCTTGTTTTTGACAACAGCTTTATTTCAACAGATTACTAGAGATGTTCCGCAAGCTTTTGGTTCTTTGCGATATTTATTATTCGGTGGCGAGGCTGTTAATATAAGATGGGTTAAAAAAATTATAAAATATGGTGCGCCAAAGCATTTAATTCATGTTTATGGGCCTACTGAAAATACAACATTTTCATCTTATTATCATATACAAGACTTGCCAGAATCAACTACATTTATTCCCATTGGTTGCCCGATAAATAATACACAAATTTATATATTAGATCCCCATTTACAGCCTTTGCCTATTGGCGTTTTTGGCGAATTATATATTGGTGGTGATGGTCTGGCGCGAGAATATCTCAATCGCCCAGAATTAACTGCTGAACGCTTTATTACAAAATTTAGTCATAAATCCCAAACACGTCTTTACAAAACTGGCGATTTAGCCCGCTATTTACCAGATGGCAATATTGAATTTTTAGGACGGATTGACAATCAAGTAAAAATTCGTGGCTTCCGCATTGAATTATCAGAGATTGAAGCGGTGTTGAGCGAACATCCAGCAGTAAAAGAAGCAGTGATCATTGCTGATGAGGATATAGCTGATAATAAGTATTTGGTGGCTTATATTATTCTTAATGTAGTAGAAGTATCAAATTTGGCATCTATGCTATGTAAATTTTTGAAAGAAAAGTTACCAGAATACATGGTGCCAACAGCTTATGTATTATTAGAATCAATACCATTAACAGCTAATGGTAAAGTAAACCGTCGCGCTTTACCTAGACCCGATATAGTAATCGATAAATATGATTATGTAGCACCGCGATCGCAAGTTGAAGAGTTACTTACAGAAATTTGGGCTAAAGTCTTGCTAAAAGAGCAGATAGGCGTTCATGATAATTTCTTTGAATTGGGCGGTCATTCTCTACTAGCGACTCAGTTAATTTCCCGAATCCGAGATACCTTTCAAATAGATGTAACTGTACGCAATTTATTTGAAGCACCAACTATTGAACAACTTGCTAAGTGCATTGATACTATGTGTTGGGCAGCAAAAGGTGCTGATAAAATTGAAACTACAGGACAAGAGCGAGAAGACGTTGAATTTTAAGGATATGAGCAGCTAGCGCAAAACGTACTGACTGCTTCGCTAAACTGCTGATTTTGTTCCATCAATGCCATGTGTCCACCTGGTTTGATGGTCACTCTTTCAGAGTAAGGCAATTCTGCTTTCATGCGATCGCTCGCCACAGGTTTAGTTGCGATATCTGAAGCGCCACACATGACCAATACAGGTACGTTAATAGTTGCAAGTGTTTGGGCTTCGTCAAACTTCAACATTCCCAGCGTGCCACGAGCCAGAACACCAGGCGAACCCAATGCTGATAATAGACCTGCAAAACTTAGTTGACCGCGGGTTTCAGTACCCGTAAATCCAGATAGTTCAACGGTGATATACAGCGAACCATTGAAATACGAAAGCCAAGTCATCAACCAAAAAATCGGCCACAGCAAGATAGTCAGGTACAACACAGGTTCGAGTAGCGGTTTCTGCAATTTACGCACCAGATTGCTAAAGATGCAAGTTTTTACCGGATTGGTGTAAGTCGTATCCACAAGAATTAAGCCAGCCACCCGACTCCCCAATTGCTCTGGAAACAGACGGCAGAATGTCAGGTTAATCATTCCACCCATGCTGTGCCCCAACAAGATGACTGGTTTATCCCCTGCTATAGCAACAACAGCTTCTAAGTCACGGGCATATTTTTCTATAGAGTGATCGTTGTTTTTGGGTTTGGCGGATTTTCCTAATCCTGGTAAATCCCAAACAATTACTCGGAAGCGATCGCTTAATTGTCGTTTAGCATAATACCATACAGTACTGTTTGGCCCCCAACCGTGTGACAAAATAATTGGTTGACCATCTTCAGGGCCAAAAAACTCTACTTGCAACACGCTCCCATCTGGACGTGGCAAGCGCTGCACGGTTTCGCTACGCATAAACTTGGGTTCCTCCCTTCCAGGACGGCGCAGCAGTGGCAAACTAATAAAACGGCCGCCAAAAGTCCACAGAACCATTACTAATCCAGCCACTAAGTAAGAAGTTCCTACAAGTTCTCGTTCGTACCACTCATAAAGAATGTAAATTCCTCCGCCAAGTACTCCAACAGACAACAGTTGAACCAGCCATACAAATAGAAAATTATGAGGCATGAATATCATAAGCCTAAACCTTGCAAGACCTTGTTAACTGCGTTGTCTTTTAGCTTGATACCATAATTAGAATCATCCAACTTTCACTCCCAAGTATGATTTATATAGTGTTGTAAGCATGATAAAAATGCTGGGTTAGTTATAATATTTACGCAAAAACTCTCTGAAACTCTTATTTCTCCGTGCCCTCTGCGTCCTCTGCGGTTCGATTTTCCGTTACCTGTGCGTAAGTCTTGAGTTAATAACTACAAAGTAAAAACAGTTGTGAAGAGGTGAAATTTTGAATACGGTTGAGTTTTTATCTTATCTTCGCAACTTAGATATTCAAGTTTTTATTGATAGTGAAAAGTTTCGTTGTAACGCACCTGAAGGAATTCTGACAGCAGAACTACGTGCAGAAATTCAAGAGCGGAAAGCAGAAATTATTGAATTTTTAAAAGTAAATAATCATACTAACAACCACAGTTTTAAACCTCTCCTACCTATTTCGCGGTCAGAAAATCTTCCCCTCTCCTTTGCTCAACAACGATTGTGGTTTCTTGACCAATTAATCCCTAATAATCCTTTCTATAACATTCCAGTAGCTTTACATTTAACAGGTTCGCTACATTTAACCGCGCTAGAGCAAACTTTTAACGAAATTGTGCGGCGACATGAAGCTTTACGCACTACTTTTGTTATCCAGCCAGGGCAACCAGTTCAGATAATTAATCCGACGCTAACAATACCTTTACCAATAATAGATTTACGGCAACTGCCACAATCCGAACGAGAAATAAAAGCACGACAATTCACTAACCAAGAAGCTCAACGTCCTTTCAATTTATCAACTGATTCATTGTTGCAAATAAAATTGCTGCGGTTGGATGAGACAGAATACATCCTGTTGCTGAATATGCATCATATTGTCTCCGATGGTTGGTCTATTGGGGTGTTAATTCAAGAAATAGCAGCACTCTACACAGCCTTTGCTAATAATCAGCCTTCTCCTCTACCAGAACTTACAATCCAATATGCAGACTTTGCGTACTGGCAACGTCAATGGTTACAAGGGGAAGTATTACAAAAGCAACTTGGTTACTGGCAGAAGCAATTAGACGGCATTTGTATGTTAAATCTGCCAACCGATAGACCAAAACTAGCCGTTCAAACTTACCAGGGTGCAAGGCTACCTCTACAATTATCAAAAAGTTTGAGCAAAGCACTTTTAGCTCTCGGACAGCAAGAAGGGGTAACTTTGTTTATAACCCTCTTAGCAGCATTTAAAGTTTTACTTTACCGCTACACACAACAAGAAGATATTGCGATTGGTTCACCAATTGCCAATCGAAACCGGAGTGAAATTGAGGGATTAATTGGTTTTTTTGTCAATAGCTTAGTCCTGCGTACCGACTTAACTGGAAACCCAAGTTTTCGAGAATTATTGAATCGAGTCAAAGAGGTAGCTTTAGGAGCATACACTCATCAAGATTTGCCTTTTGAGAAACTTGTAGAAGAACTACATCCAGAGCGTAATTTGAATCAAAACCCACTCTTTCAAGTAGTATTTGCTCTGCAAAATGCGCCGATGTCAGCATTGGAGTTGACTGGTTTAACTTTAAGCCCGCTACCATTTGATACGGAAACCACACGCTTTGATTTGGAGTTCCACCTGTGGGAACCAAATACTCAAAATGGTTTATGGGTAGATAGCTCAGAAGGAATTAGTGGTTTTGTAATTTACAGCACTGATTTATTTGATGATGCTACTATAACTAGGATGTTAGGAAACTTTCAAGTATTGCTTGAGGGTATAGTTGTAAATCCAGAACAACGAATTGCACAATTACCGATATTAAGTGAATCTGAGCTAAATAACTTATTATTTGAATGGAATAATACTCAGCTAGATTATCCTCAAGATAAGTGTATCCATCAGTTATTTGAGAGCATTGCAGAACAGAACCCTGATGCAACTGCACTAGTATTTGGTAATAAGCAACTCAGCTATAAAGATTTAAATATACGTAGTAACCAACTTGCACATTATCTCAAAAAACTAGGAGTTAAAACCGAAGTTTTAGTAGGGCTGTGTGTAGAACGCTCTTTTGATATGGTAATCGGGATGTTGGGCATTCTCAAAGCAGGTGGAGCTTATCTGCCTTTAGATCCTAGTTATCCATCTGAGCGCTTGAATTTTATGCTGGAAGATGCTCAAGTCTCAGTTTTATTAACTCACGAGCAATGGCTTGAACCTTTGGGAAACAATAATGCAAAAATTATTTGTTTAGATAAAGATTATGAAATCATTGCTCAACAATTTGAAGATAATCTTCCTAGTGAAGTAGCAGCAGATAACCTTGCTTATGTCATTTATACCTCTGGATCAACTGGAAAGCCTAAAGGTGTACAAATTGAACATAGAGGATTGCTCAATCTACTTTTTTGGCATCAAAAAGTATTTACAGTTTCACCTCTTGACCGAGTAACACAAATAGCTAGTGTTGGATTTGATGCTTGTGGCTGGGAAATTTGGCCTTATCTTAGTGCTGGAGCAAGTATCTATATTGTAGATGATGAAATCAGGCGATCGCCTGAATATCTCCGAGATTGGTTAATCTCACAAGAAATCACAATTTCTTTCTTACCAACACCTCTAGCAGAAAAGTTTTTATTATTAGATTTTCCTCAAGATGCAGCTTTACGAATGTTACTTATAGGTGGAGATAAACTAAATCAATATCCTTTAGCTTCCCATTCTTTCCAGGTAATTAATAATTATGGGCCTACAGAAAATACAGTCGTGACAACTTCCGGTTATATTTCTGTGAAGAATAACGATGTAGTACCTACAATTGGTCGTCCGATTGCCAATACCCAAGTTTACATACTAGATAAACATTTACAACCTGTACCCATTGGCGTTTCAGGAGAGTTATATATAAGTGGTGATGGATTAGCAAGAGGTTATTTAAACCGTCCTGATTTAACTGCTGAATGCTTTAGTTGTCATCATTTTACTAATAATTTAAAACCACGACTTTATAAAACAGGTGATTTAGTCCGCTATCGAGTAGATGGTAACATTGAGTTTTTAACCCGCCTTGATGAGCAGGTAAAAATTCGTGGCTACCGCATTGAATTGGGCGAAATTGAAGCAGTACTGAATCAGCATCCAGCAGTACAGCAAACTGTAGTCATAATTAATGAGCATGAAGAAGAAAAGCGGCTAGTAGCTTATGTAGTACCTAAAGCTGAATACAGCAGCGAGCAAGAGAATCTGCAATTAAGCAAATTGCAGAATGAGCAGGTTTTGCAATGGCAGATGCTCTATAACGAAACTTATAATCAGCCTGCTGCTGATTCCGATGCAATATCCAATTTTATCGGCTGGAACAGTAGTTACACAAATCAGCCGATTCCAGCAGAGCAGATGCATGAGTGGGTGAATAACCAAGTTGAGCAGATTTTGGCTTTACAACCCAAGCGAGTGTTAGAAATTGGTTGTGGAACAGGTTTAATTTTATTCAGAATTGCACCTCACTGCACTAAATATTGTGGAACAGATTTTTCCCCGGTTTCACTTAACTACATTCAGCAGCAGTTAGAAAAACAAGAAATGCCGCAGGTAACGCTGTATGAGCAAATGGCTACTGACTTTGAGAAAGTAGAAACAGCAGCTTTTGATACAGTAATTCTCAACTCAGTTGTACAATATTTTCCTACCATTGATTATCTGATTAATGTATTAGAAGGTGCTGTGAAAGCAACTGCTCCAGGTGGCTTTATTTTCATAGGAGATGTGCGTTCTTTGCCATTATTGCAAGCTTTCCATGCATCAGTGCAGTTGTACCAAGCTGAACCTTCCCTTACCCGCTCTGAGTTACAGCAACGGGTTCAAATGCAAATTTTCCAAGAAACAGAGTTGGTAATTGACCCAGCTTTTTTTAGTGCAATTAAGCAAAGCTTTCCCCAAATTAGCCATGTACAAATTCAACTGCTGCGAGGCCGGGAATGCAACGAGTTAACTCAATTTCGGTATAATGTGATTCTTAATATTGGTGATGAAATTAATAATACTGAAATTTCTTCAGTGTTGAACTGGTCTGAAGATAATTTAACCGTGTCAGCAGTGCGTGAGTTATTAATTGAGAATAAACCAGAAATATTATGTATTAAAAATGTACCTAATGCGCGGGTGATGGCAGCAGTTAAAACCGCAGAATGGCTATCAGATGTAGAAGGTTTTAAAACTGTAGGTCAAATGCGTAAGGCTTTGCAAGGACTTGAATCTTTAGGAGTAGAGCCAGAAGATTTTTATATATTGGATGTACCTTACAGAGTTGAGATTACTTGGTCAGATGCAAATATTCAAGGATACTATGATGTGCTTTTTGTACGGCAAGAGGAAATAGGAAAGAGAACTATTCTTGCACATAGCACGACTCACTCGCGTCCTTGGCAATCTTACGCTAATAATCCCTTACAAGCCAAAGCTGCGCGTAATTTAGTGCCGCAGTTGCAGACTGACGTAGCCCAAAAACTGCCTGAGTACATGATGCCATCAGCTTTTGTAATATTAGAATCTTTGCCTCTAATAGCTAATGGTAAAGTCAATCGTCGCGCTTTAAGAGCATTGTATTATGCAACTAAACCCCAATTGTCTGAAAATTACATCGCACCTCGCACTCCTGTTGAACAGGTGTTGGTGAAAATTTTTGCTGAGGTTTTGGGAGTTAAGCAGATAGGAATTTATGATAATTTTTTTGAATTAGGTGGTCATTCATTACTAGCAACTCAGCTTGTCTCTAGAGTGCGCGATACCTTGCATATAGAGTTACCTTTGCGTAGCGTATTTGAAGCACCGACAATTGCACAAATTTCTAAGATAGTGGAAAGCTTTAAACAAAGCAATCTTCAAAGTCAAGCCCCACTTTTAGTACCACTCTCACGTGAAAGTCGGCGGGTTAAGTTATCTTCTTTAAATGAAAACAAGGAGCGTTAATAGTATTTGACGTTTACAATTCTTCTTTTTCTCAGCGTTCTCTGTGTCTCTGCGGTTAAAAAGTATTTTATTTAACCGCAGAGGCACAGAGAACACAGAGAGAAGAGGTTAAAAAAGAATTTATGGACTAAAATTTCCATCGTCTCTTGTCACGCGATTCGAGTTACTTGCTGATTCACACGGGGACGGCCAAAGCGCTCCCAAGCACTCCCTCCGCGCAGAAACAATTCTAAGAAGCGTAATGGTGCTGATTCGCCTCTTGGCCAACCGGAACTCCCAGGAGCAAAGGCTAAAGTTCCTTCAGATACTTTAAAGCTGCCATCAGAATACACTGCATCGCTCACTACATCTCCAATCCGAATCACAATTTTGCTTTGAGGCTCCAAGTTAAGCGTATGCGCCCCAATAGTGGTTTTGATGTTACCGTAGCCATCAATCCAGGCAATTCTATCTGGTGGAACATCTGGGATTTGCTCACTCTTAAGGTTATCTCCCAGAACGCTAAAGTCTTCATTCATAATGGCCGCCGCCGCCGGAGGAAAAACATCTCGTGAGCGAAACTGCGAACCACCACGAGAAACGTTAACCACTCGCAACTCTTTTGTATAGTCTTTGATAAAAGAGAGGGTGTAGCCTGCATTCACACCTACTACTTTTACACCATTGGATAAAAGGGCATAAGTTAGCCCTTCACCTTCATTGTCTCGACGGGCTTCGGGATCGTCTTGGCGAGGGGCACAATTGTGATAAATTAAGCGATCGCTAGGGCCTGAGTTAAGTCCAAGTTGAGCAATCCAGAATCCTGTTGCTAAGGTACTAAATGCTGGAACCGAAAGCAAATGAATTTGGGCATCAGGAAAAGCTATCAGCAAACGTTGTGTAACTTCTGTAAATGCCGGATCTCCTGTACCGTAGTCTGCAATGACGCAGATAAACATTCTGCTTCTCCTTCTTTAGCTAGTAGTTTGCAATCAACTTAATTCATAATCATAATTATTGAAATAGAATTCAGGAGTCAGGAGTCAGAATTCAGAATTAATTTTAACAGTTGTTTGTTCCTTTTACTGCTATTTGTAACGTTCAAGTCTTAGCCAACGCAATGAAAACAATAATTTCACTTTTTAGCGAAGAACGCAACCAACTTCAGACAGATATTGAGAACACAACCAATATTGAGGAGACAGTTAAACTGGTTCAAAACCGACTCGATGGTTTTGAAAGAATTTACATTGAAAAACTTAATCTGGCTCAAGTTCGTCTAGCTTCCTTTTTTCTAGATACGCTGCGACAATCTATTGCCACTCTTGCGGCGGCTAACTATTCTCAAGTTGTTCCCACAGAAAAAGGACAAATTACGAACCCAGGTACAAGTTTTTTTACTAGCAGAGTAATTTTGAAATTCCTCCGAGGACTCATTTATATAGGTATCTTAAGTTTGTTGTTCTCTCTAACTAAAAATACCCCAGGTGCATGGATGGCGATCTTGTTAACCTTTATACTTCTGGGGCTAGAAGTTGTGCTGCAACTTGACTTAAAAAATCAGCAAAATTCTATGTCTTTAGAACTATTACAATTACCTCAACCTATTCTTAAGGTTGATAGTCAAGTATTTTTAGATTGCCTTGGCGATGCTCTTAACACGATTGACTTAGCAGTGGCTAGAGTAGAAGAATCGAATAAACATGAAGGCGATTTAGCAATAGAAGAACTGCCAGAACTATTAAATTTTCTGCAAAGACTAATGGGCGCATCAAAACTTGATAAACCCCAAATGGCTTATGAACTGGCGAAACTCTTGCCACAGATTTTAATGTCTCAGGGAATTAACGCTCAAGTTTACCGACCAAATGACCCTGATAGCGATCGCAAATATTTTGACTTTGAGCCAAGTATTGACCCCGATACCAAAGATCATGTCACTCTAACTCCGGCTTTGTTAAAAGGCGATCGCTTACTCAGGCGCGGTAGGGTAATTGAGCCTGCATATTCCGCTTCTAGAGAATAATAGATAATAAGGCTATGGAAATTTTAGAAACAATCGGTTTTGATTTGGGGCACGGTGAGACGGCTTTAGCAAAAGCTGTAGTGGAAAGCATCGAACCCCCCCAAATGCTGGAGATTAATAACAGAAAGAACCAAATTACGGCTCTTGGTTGGCATCCTAAACTTGGTTATCTTGTGGGGGAACAAGCATTAATTCAAGCTGGTGTTACTCAACTGACAATTTCTTTCAAGCAAAAACCCAACAACGATCCCAAATATCGGGAAACAATTAGCACTTTTGTCGCCACCTACTACCGCCTTTTGAAAGAAAGCAAACAAATTGAGAGTGGGGAAAGTAGCTATTTTTACATTGGTTGTCCTTCAGGATGGTCAGTTAGCGATCGCACAGAATACCAAAAGCTACTCCAAGAAGCTGGCATTTCTCAAATAAATGTTGTACCAGAATCGCGGGCTGCTTTCATGCAAGCCAAGGAAGCCGGGAAGCTCGAATATGACAAACTTGTTGCATCGGTGCTAATTGTCGATATTGGTTCTTCAACCACAGATTTTACTCTGGTTAAGAATTTAGAAGAGATTCCCATAGATTTCGGGAGTAATACTTTAGGTGCATCTCTAATAGACAAAGCTATTTTTGCCCAGACTCTCGCCAACCACGAACAAAAAACATTACTCGAAAAAGTATTTAAAGAATATCCCCATCACCAGGCTCGTTGTGAACTTGCTTGTCGCAAAGCCAAAGAAGATTATTTTTCTAACGAACAGCTATACAGCGATCCTGAATCCTTTGCGCGTGGGTTCGAGTCGATCAACGAACAGATTTATTTTATTCCCCAAGTAAATAAATTGCTGATGGAGGAAATTTTAAATCAACCCTTAGCTGAATTGGGGTTTCAGAGTTGGATTAAAACTTTTAGCGACTCTTTAAATGAGGCGCAAGAAAAGTTAAAACAACTTGGAATTGTGCCGAAACTTGTGCTGATGACAGGTGGTGCATCTCGGATGAAATTTACGCACATTCTTTGTCAGGAAATGTTTCCCGAACCAGAAACCCTACTTCGTCCCGATCCTGAACCGGAACGGTGCATTGCACTGGGTTTAGCACGAGTGGGAAGATGGGATCTGCGTGCTGCTGCTTTTAAGCAAGAAGTCAACAAACTATTTACCTCCAATCAGCTTAAAAGTTTGATTGAGAGGCATATCCCGGAGTTAATCAAATCGCTAACAAAGCCTTTGACAGATGGTTTGATTGTCAACGCAGTTAAACCAGGTTTAAAAGATTGGCAAAAAAACAAAATACGAACTTTAGCAGATTTGGAAACATCTTTGATTACTCGTGCAGAACAGTGGCTCAAAAGCGAACTTGCTGTGCAGATAATTAATAATCAATGTGCTTTTTGGTTTAGCAATAAAATCCAACCAGATTTAGCCGCACAAACCGATCCAATCTGTCGAAAGTTTCAGATACCGAGAAGTAGCTTAAGGTTTCAGGATAGCATTGACCCAAATTTTGTTAACCCCGAACTAAGAATTGGAGATGCGATCCTTGCTGAAACAGTGGCATTTATTGTCAATGTAGTAATTGGTGGAGGTACTGTAGCTAGCATCATCACTCTAATTTTAACTGGACATTTAACCTGGCCTATTGCATTAGTATATGGGGCTTCGGTTATGGCAGCAGGAATGGAGCTAAATCGCAAAGGTGTTCAAGATGTAATCAAGACAAATGTGGATGTACCTAGTTGGGTTCGTTCTAGTTTTTTAAGTGACAAAAAAATTGAGGATATGTGTGAGCAAATAAAGCCGGAGTTAGAGAAAGTTATTCAAGAACAACTCACAGCAGATCGAGAGGCTTTTGACAAACTGATTGTTAAAGTTGAGCAAGGGCTTCAAAAAAGCCTTTCTAACAAAGTTCAATCTTGCATAATTTTGATTCAATAGTGGTGATAATATAGCGTTTTCCGGTCTAGTGAGATATGAGAACCCCACCCCCAACCCCCTCCCCGCAAGCGAGGAGGGGGCTATAATACAATACAGTTCAGATAAGACCAAAACACTGGTAGAGACGGCGATTCATCGCGTCTGATTATTGTAGAGACGGCGATTCATCGCGTCTCTTATCTTAACCGAGCAGTGTTGATAGTAGTGATGTGTACGAACAAATTATGTATGAGGGATTGGGGACAGGGAAAATTTTTTTAAAGCATGACTTCGCGCATCTGAGCGCTACTTGTACAGTGAGATAAAGTTATTTATGGCGGTTGCTGTCTAATTTATTAATAACGCACTGAAAAAATTTGCTCAACAGTTAGATTTAAATCTGGAAATGTTGGGGACTCTATACGGTCATCTCCTCTAAACTGTTTACCACGATATTCACCCTCATCACTTAAAAAGTAAATTGTGATTGTTGGCTGTTTGGGGTCGCCTATCAATTCCTTGCTACCCAAAGCAGCATAATCCACAATCCAATATTCTTGAATACCCATTTCTTCATAGTCAGCAAACTTTTTATGATAATCATCTCTCCAATTAGTACTCACCCTTACGGGTTCGTCAGTTGCTTCAACGCGGGGAACCCGCGCAACGCACTGACTCACTACTTCAATCACCAATGGAATTGAATTTGGCTTACTAAGGATAGATTGTTTCTCCCATAATGGTTCATTACTCAAGTTAGAAAAATTCATTAGTAAAACATCAGGATAGTACCCTGACATTTTATTTTCTGGCTTCACTGTCGCGGTTTTAGGTATGCCGTAATAAAGTTTAAGACGAAGACACTCATGCCCTAACATCATTGTTAAAAATGCTACTATTTGCTCGTGTTTACCTGATGGTGGCGGCATTTGAATAATATCTCCATCGTATAATTCATAACGAATGTTTTCCCGTTGTGTTTCTAAAAACTCTAAATATTCATCAAATGTAAATAGTTTTTTTAGTGATTGAATCATTATTTCATCCTGATTATGGATATAAAAACTTCACAGTGCTGTAATCTAGATGAATTACAATTTCAGGATACCCACCGCCGACACCCTCATGGCAAGGTTTCAATCCTTAATAGCGATTTAGATGAATTACAATAACTGGAATCATAGCATTTTTACTCGGAGCTTTAGCTGTTTCAATCCCTAATAGGGATTTAGATGAATTGCAATTGGATGTTACTCAAGCATTCCCTGATAGTTTCTCGTTTCAATCCCTAATAGGGATTTAGATGAATTGCAATATGTATATTCAATACCAGAACAAATCAATTCTGTGTTTCAATCCCTAATAGGGATTTAGATGAATTGCAATTTTTTTACGTTGTTCAAGGTCTAAATTATCTTTGTTTCAATCCCTAATAGGGATTTAGATGAATTGCAATGAGATTATCAACAAACAATGCAGTATCAACTTTGTTTCAATCCCTAATAGGGATTTAGATGAATTGCAATCGTAGACGCTTTTAGTCAAGGTTGCGGATTGAGAGGTTTCAATCCCTAATAGGGATTTAGATGAATTGCAATTTTTTGACTACTAATTCTATATGGTAGTTTTCATAAGTTTCAATCCCTAATAGGGATTTAGATGAATTGCAATCTGCGGCTGCATCTTTAGTGGGATTAGCGCTTATGTTTCAATCCCTAATAGGGATTTAGATGAATTGCAATATTGACTACTTCCTGTCTCACGGATACAACAGGTTTGCGTTTCAATCCCTAATAGGGATTTAGATGAATTGCAATTCTAGTACAGGAAGTACATAAGGTACTCCAAACTTTGTTTCAATCCCTAATAGGGATTTAGATGAATTGCAATTAATTTACCTGTACTTTCAGCAGATTTAGTTACTAGTTTCAATCCCTAATAGGGATTTAGATGAATTGCAATAAAATGAGTCATCTATCTCAAGTGGTCAGTCGTATGTTTCAATCCCTAATAGGGATTTAGATGAATTGCAATTTCTTTACCTATAACACACATATTGCAGAAGACTCTGTTTCAATCCCTAATAGGGATTTAGATGAATTGCAATCATAGCAAAATAAGAAAATGATAGAAGTCGCTCTGTTTCAATCCCTAATAGGGATTTAGATGAATTGCAATATAATGAGGAATACTCTGGCATTATTTCCTTGATAGGGTTTCAATCCCTAATAGGGATTTAGATGAATTGCAATTTTTAATCTTAGCTTATCACCACCACACAAGGATTGTGTTTCAATCCCTAATAGGGATTTAGATGAATTGCAATTATCTTGCCGAATTTGAGCAAGGCGGCGCTCGATGTTTCAATCCCTAATAGGGATTTAGATGAATTGCAATTTGTGTTAAAATATGACAAGTTACGCTTGACTTACTGTTTCAATCCCTAATAGGGATTTAGATGAATTGCAATTGCTGAACGTATAGGAGATCAGGAAGTTTCAGTAGTTTCAATCCCTAATAGGGATTTAGATGAATTGCAATGAGTTCCCGCTAAATGTCAAGATGTCACCATTGGGTTTCAATCCCTAATAGGGATTTAGATGAATTGCAATTAGTCCAATATTCCAGGGTTTTATTTATGATGAAGGTTTCAATCCCTAATAGGGATTTAGATGAATTGCAATCAGCGATCGCTCTTTTCATACTTTCAATCGACATGTTTCAATCCCTAATAGGGATTTAGATGAATTGCAATTTTATCTTCAAGCAGGTGATCCATATACTTCTGCTGCGTTTCAATCCCTAATAGGGATTTAGATGAATTGCAATAACTGCTCTAGCTCTAGCTGGAACTGCTGAGGCAAGTTTCAATCCCTAATAGGGATTTAGATGAATTGCAATTTCGGGAACTGATGCGGTAAGTTTTGCGTGGCTAAGTTTCAATCCCTAATAGGGATTTAGATGAATTGCAATTCAAATTTCAACTATTCAAAATGATGCTGAAATTAGTTTCAATCCCTAATAGGGATTTAGATGAATTGCAATTCTTCTGAAAAATCGCGCTTTCCCTCAATGTAGGTGTTTCAATCCCTAATAGGGATTTAGATGAATTGCAATGGTTCCGGTTCTTCCACCACTTCCTTTTTTCCAGCGTTTCAATCCCTAATAGGGATTTAGATGAATTGCAATTTCAATGGGTCAAAAAATACAAGGAAAATTTAACCGTTTCAATCCCTAATAGGGATTTAGATGAATTGCAATAGCGGCAGGCTGAAACTTAAGCTGTATTTAGTTTTCAAGGTGCAGTTGCGCGACTTAAGAGCAATCATAGCATTACAGAATTTGTTTGAAAAGAGTGCCAGGAAAATTTCAAAGCTGAAACCGTGTTTTGATCGGCATTTCAGAGATTGCGCGGATGAGGATCGGATAATTAATGGGTTAAAAGCCTTACTGGAACTGGGATAAAAGCACTTTTTTGGGGCTGGGTAAATTGTACACCTACCCTTCCGCGCATTTGACACACAAGAAATTAATTATTATGTGCCTGAACGTGCGACTTTTTCTTGACAACAGTTCCACAGAAAGAACGCTTAAACAGCAACCGAATAAATAATACGGTAAACTGATTCATAAATTGTAATATTTCTTGTTGTACTACTGTACTGATAACCAACAATAAAGTTTCCGCCAATTTAAGGTAAAGATAATGAAAGAAATAACACGCCGCAAATTTATCGCTACAACCACCTTGGCGACGGGTTTTGCTTTGGCGGTACAACCCATTTCTGCTCAAGTCACCACCACCAACGCTAAGGGATTGGTAGCTGGTGCAGTGAAAATTCCCGTCAAAGATGGCGAAATTCCTGCATATAGAGCAGTACCTGCCACTGGTGAAAATTTCCCAATTGTCTTGGTAATTCAAGAAATCTTTGGTGTACACGAGCATATTCAAGATGTTGCTCGTCGCTTTGCTCAGTTGGGATACTTAGCGATCGCACCAGAATTATTTATCCGTCAAGGGGATGTCACTAAGTTAAGTAGTATAGACGAAATTCGCCCAATTGTTGCCAAAGTACCAGATACCCAAGTGTTATCCGATCTCGATGCCACAGTGAAATGGGCTGTAAAATCAGCAAAAGGGAATGCCGATAAATTAGCAATTACAGGCTTTTGCTGGGGCGGACGTATTACCTGGTTGTATGCAGCACACAATCCCAAAGTGAAAGCAGGTGTAGCTTGGTACGGGCGACTCGTAGGCGATGCTACCAAACTTCAGCCCAAATATCCCGTCGATATTGCATCAAAACTGACAGTCCCCATTCTCGGACTCTACGGCGGCAAAGATACAGGTATTCCTGTTAATACAGTAGAGCAAATGCGCGATCGCTTAAAATCCAGCAGCAGCAAATCTCAAATCATCGTCTATCCCGATGCACCCCATGCTTTTTTTGCCGATTATCGCCCCTCCTACCGCGAGAAAGAAGCTAAAGATGGATGGAAACGTCTTTTAGCTTGGTTTAAGAAGTATGGCGTATCTTAACATCACACCTTATTAGAAAGCAGACTAATGGAAAAAAAATGCTTTTAACCCACAGAAGTGGGTTTTGTTTGTGTAGACGCGGTTTCTAACCCAATACGGTTCAGTTAAAGACTATTGGTAAAAAATTTTGGTTTTTTGAGACGCGATAAATCGCCGTCTCTACAAGTGTTTTGGTCTTATCTGAACTGCATTGGTTTCTAACCGCCCATTTTGCTTTGCGTTTACGGTATCACTCATGACGGGAGCGACTCCAATCATGACGGGAGCGACTCCAATCATGACGGGAGCGACTCCAATCATGACGGGAGCAACTTCACTCATGACGGGAGCGACTCCACTCATAACGGGAGCGACTCCAATCATGACGGAAGCGACTCCAATCATGACGGAAGCGACTCCAATCATGACGGGAGCGACTCCACTCATAACGGGAGCAACTTCACTCATGACGGGAGCAACTCCACTCATGTTGAAAGGCTTTTTTTAATTTTTAATTTTTAATTTTTAATTCCGCCTTGCGGTACTGGCCCGCATTTCTCACAAGCTTCAGGCGTTTGATGGAGCAGAGGGGCAAAGGGGCAAGAGGGGAAAGAACTTGGTATTTGAACTCTCCCCTGCTCCCCTGCTCCTTAAATATCCTCTTACCTTTACCCTTCAAATACCGAAAAATTACCGATATAAACTGAAAATTTAATAAGATAAAATTGCGAATTCTGCTGAACCGGAAGACTCTTTAATTGAGGCAAGCTAGCTATAGCAGCATCTTAAAGGAGAATATTATGCCCCGCCCAAAACGGACATCGCGTGTTTTAGAAAAAGCTGAGTTAAGATCGGCTGGAATGAAATCGATTGTTCCAAAGATCAAATTTGATGAAGATTATAATCTGGAAAAACTAATTGAGTCAATCGAGCAATTGCGGAACAAAATTGATGTTTATAACACTGCTCTTTCTGTAGTTGACTCTTCTAAAACTGAAATTGATGAAATGGAAAAAAACTTAAGTCAGCTTTCTGAAAAAATGCTGATGGTGGTTGCGATCAAATACGGTAAAGACAGCCGTGAGTATGAGATGGCGGGTGGTGTTCGCAATAGCGATCGCGCCCGCAAAGTTAGGTCGAGCCGCTTAAAAAATGTTGTAGAACAAGCATTAGATGAAAATGCTAAAACTGCATAAAAGTATAATATGGTGTGTTAGCCAAAAGCTAACGCACCTTTTTTATGGTATATTGCGGTGCGTCAAGCTAGAGCCACACTTAACAATTAACAATTAAAAATTAAAAATTAAAAATTATTAAGGCTACTTACAGCACTTCCCGAAGTTATAAGGTACATTAATTGCTCGAATTATTGTTTGTCTGTGTTAATAGTCTGTCAAGTTTAAATTGATGGGTAAGAAAGTTTGTAGTAAGCACTAAAGTGCTTACTACAAACTTTTAATTACTAGCTTGACTAATAGCATTCCAAGTATCTGTACCTCATAGCAGCAGAAAGTGCTGTATAGAGGTAGAAGCCTTAAAATCTTTTATTTACGATAAATGGTTTAAACTAATTATGAACAAAAAATTGGACGTTAGCAGCCTAGCAAAATCAGCAGATAATACAATATAGGACTAGTATTTGATTTTTGAAAAGATACGTAGGGTGTGTTAGCGACAGCGTAACGCGCCATTCTAAGCTTCTGGTGCGTTACGGAAGCCGTAACACACCCTACTATACTTAGATTTGTTCAAAAATCAAATATTATTCTTATACATATAGCTAGCGTCCACTAAAAGTTACTCATGCCGCAAAATAACCAAAAAACTGCTGTCGAATTCCGCGATGTCACTTTTAGCCGCAATCATCGCCCCTTGGTGTCAAATCTCAATTTCACCATCAGCCAAGGAGAAGCGCTGGTATTACTTGGACGCAGTGGTAGCGGCAAAACTACAACAATGAAATTAATTAATCGCCTATTTACACCTACACAAGGCGAAGTTTTTTTTGATAACATTCCCACAACTCAATGGGATGAAATTAAACTGCGGCGAAAAATTGGTTATGTAATTCAAGAAATTGGTTTATTTCCCCATTTCACTGTAGAACGCAATGTGGGTTTAGTCCCGGCTTTGGAAGGTTGGCAACCGAAACAAATTAAAACGCGGGTTTATGAGTTGTTAAAATTAGTGGGTTTAGAACCAGCACAATTTGCAGGGCGTTACCCGCACGAACTTTCGGGCGGACAAAGGCAAAGAATCGGTGTCGCCAGGGCTTTGGCAGCAGATCCACCAGTACTATTGATGGATGAACCCTTTGGCGCACTCGATCCGATTACGCGCCTAGAATTGCAACAAGAGTTTCGGCGTTTGCAACAAGAATTAGGCAAAACAGTTGTGTTTGTCACCCACGATATTCAAGAAGCTTTAGTTTTGGCATCGAGAATTGGTTTAATGGATGGCGGAGAGTTAGTAGTATTAGGGACAACAGATGAATTTATGCGATCGCAACACCCAGAAAGCCTAGCTTTTCTTGAATGTCTGCGTCCTTTCCAAGAAAATTTATGACTTGGGAATTGGGAATTGGATTTGGGGTAAAGGTTAAAGGGTAAAGGTTAAAGGTTTTTTCTTTCCCTTTTCCCCTTTCCCTTTTCCCTTTAACCGACAAATATTGCCCCCTACCCTCTGCTTTTTATGAAAGACTTCTTTCTCGTTAAGTATGCTCCAGAAATTCTTCAGCATACTCTAGAACACCTATTTTTAGTAGGTATTGCTATTGGAATTGCCATAATCATAGGCATTCCTTTAGGTATTTTAATTACACGGAAAACTTCTCTTCGCCAACCAATTCTTGGCATAGCCAATATTTTCCAAACTATTCCGAGTTTAGCAGTTTTTGGCTTACTCATTCCTATTCCTCTAATTGGCGGAATTGGTACAGTTCCAGCAATCATTGCTCTAACTATATATTCTTTGCTGCCGATAATTCGTAATACTTATACAGGTATTACTAGTGTAGATCCAGCGATTCGGGAAGCTGGCAGAGGTATGGGAATGACTGATAGACAATTGTTATTAAAAGTTGAAATCCCCTTGGCTATGGGAGTAATTTTGGCAGGTGTGCGAGTAGCAACGGTAATTGCAATTGGTATTGCAACCATTGCAGCCGCAATTGGTGCTGGCGGTTTGGGAGTCTTTATTTTTAGCGGCATATCAGTAGTGAATAATCAGTTAATTTTAGCTGGTGCAGTTCCGGCGACGGTAATTGCATTACTGGCTGACTATGCAATTGGCTGGTTGGAGAATAAATTAAAAATTAAAAGTTAAGCTAAATATTGTTTCAGTTGTCCTTTAGGCGTTGAAAATATTCTATGCTATTTGATGCGTTTAAAAAACGTAAATCTCCTAAAATCGAATTCGTTGAAACTAACCCAACTTGGCGCGTAGCTTGGGGAACGGCTAATGCAAATTATGAAAATATTGCTTGGCGAGATGAAAAATTTTCTGTAATTTTACCACGCACCGATTCTGAATTTCAGACTGAAAAATTAGCAATCAGTCCTGGAGGACGATTTGTTGTTGTTGGTGATATTTGGTTAACTAACAGAGTGCATTTACTGCAAAAGTTGGGAATTGAACCACATAGCTTTCAAGGAAATTCTTTACAACTAATTGCTTATCTTTGGGAACGATGGGGCAATGAAAGTCTTAGCCAACTTGTAGGGATGTTTGCGCTAGTGGTTTGGGATAGAGAAAAACAGGTGTTGAGGTTAGTCCGCGATCGCATCGGTGTTCGTACTATCTATTACACTACCACTGGTTCGGTTCGTTGGATTGCGCCTCAATTGAGAACTTTATCACCTCATCGTTCATCTGATTTAGATTTGGTGGCGTTGCGAGATTATCTCTGTTGTGCCTTTATTCCAGGCGAACGAACCCTTTGGGAACAGGTGCGCGAACTGCGACCTGGAACTGTTTTAGAATTTCCCGACTACAAAGTTGAGGCTTATTGGCAGCTTCAAGAAGAGATTACAGCTATAGATCAACCTTTATCATGGCATGGCGATCGCTTGCGAGAACTCCTAGACCAAGTTGTTCAAGAATATTTACCACCAGCAAATGAACCCGTGGGTGTTTTTCTTTCTGGCGGTTTGGACTCTAGCGCGATCGCGGCTTTAGCAGCGAAATTTCATCAAGCACCAGTTCACACCTTCTCGATTCATTTTGGTTCCGAATGTCCCAATGAATTAGAATTTTCCAGTCTTGTTGCATCCCATTGTCAGACGCAGCACCACATTTTAGAAATTACTTTTAAGAATATGTGGGAACACCTACAGTCTACAATGGCCTATTTAGATGACCCCATTGGCGACCCACTAACTGTTCCCAACCTTTTACTAGGGCGACTGGCGAGAGAAAGTGTAGAAGTAGTTTTAAATGGTGAAGGTGGCGATCCCTGTTTTGGTGGGCCAAAAAATCAGCCAATGCTAATTAATAGTTTATATGGTTCTGTCACCAATCAAGATGCATTACAAGCTTATTTAATTTCCTTTCAAAAGTGTGCTACTGACTTGCCGCAACTTTTAAAGCCAGAAGTTTGGCAAGCAGTACAAACAGCACCTTGGGTTTTTGAAGAAGATTTATACTCCGAAGCCAGCTATCTCAATCGTTTGATGGCAATGAACATCAAATTTAAAGGCGCTGACCAAATTCTGACTAAAGTTAGTAACTTGACTCAAGCAGCCCTTTTACAAGGTCGTTCTCCTCTATTTGACCAACGAGTAGTAGACTTAAGCATGAAAATTCCTCCAGAGTATAAGCTTTCTGGAGTGGAAGAAAAAGCAGTTTTAAAGCAAGCAAACGCAGATATTTTACCAAAGGCAATTATCCATCGTCCCAAAAGCGGCATGATGGTTCCTGTGCAATTAGGATTTAAGAAATATTGGCAGCAACAAGCCAGAGATTTATTGCTAAATCAGAATGCAGCTATCACTCCTTATTTGAACCAGTTACCAATTCGTAATTGGTTAAACTATCAAGGAGATACTTGGAGTCGTTATGGCGTAAAACTTTGGTTACTTGTGAGTTTAGAAATTTGGTTACAGGTGAATCGAAAAGCGTAAGTAGATAGGCGTGAAAAGTCCTGAGTGCTGAGTTCAGAGTGCTGAGTTAAAAGATCGGTGGAGAGGGATAGCCTGGAGCATTAGCCAAACAAAACAGGGCATTACTAACTTCTTCCCAATGCCCAATGCCCAATGCCCAATGCCCAAAAACTCCATCCCGCAAGTGGCGTGGAGTTTTTCATTGAGGTGCTTTCTAAAGGAGTCATAGCAAAAGCCTTGGTGTTTAGGACATCAACAGATGGTGAAACTTAGATGCAAAAGGACTTTTCACCCAGTCCCCAGTCCCCAGTCCCCAGTCCCTTGCTATATATAAAATTTATGTAAAGTTCAGTCTTATTAAGTACTAAAGTTCTATGGATTAAGACATAAATTTAACTTATGTATTGTGAAATAAATCTCCTTAATACAAAAGTATTTTTTTTATCTAGAGATAATATTTGTTTACCAAAAAGTCTCATACTGAAACCTAATTTCATCACCAAAACTGTCTTAAGCTGAAAATAGTTGCAATATGGACTAAAAAATAAGTAGTTTTGAAAATATATTGAATCACTACCTTACAAAAATAATTCAATGTATTACAAATTGCATTTATTGAGATTTTAAAGATTTGATAAATAAATTGATACGCTGTTTACTTTATGATAATTAAGTAATTAATAACTAAGTTTAAATACTGTTCGCTCAAAATATTTAAACTTAGTTACTTATCATTTGATGAATCCATCCAAGAATTTTCAGAGAATAAATTATCTAATTGTGTAAAGTAGATATCTTGTCTGTCCGTAATCACAGCAGGAATTTTCGAGCTAGCCTAAAAAAGTTAGATATTTTTTATTTGAACCTTCTTAATTCAATTAGTAATTAATGGATTTATAAAGAGGATTACTCAAATGATAAGTAATCTACATTTAACTGATAAATAGTTTATTGGCTAAGACTGAACTTAACTTAGTGAGAAATTCAAGAGAAATAAAATGGCATTTATTTTTGGCAGTACAAGTCCTGACAGTCTCTCTGGCAGTTCAGGAAGTGACACAATAGTTGGTTGGGCTTTTGGTGGTGATGCCACTACTACATCTGGTAATGACACCTTGAATGGTGAAGGTGGTAACGATTCCATCGCTGGTGGGAGAGGAAATGACAGTCTAATTGGTGGAGATGGCAGTGACACACTTGATGGAGGCATAGAAAACGACACCTTGAAAGGTGGTCAGGGTAACGACAGTCTAATCGGTGGAGATGGCTTTGATACCGCAGACTATAGCCAATTAAGTCAAGCTATTACCTTGTCAAGTGTTGGAAAGCTTCAAAAAGCTGGCGGTTTGGGGCAAGACACGCTCTTTAGAGTAGAAAAAATTGTTGCTAATGCTAATGTTGCTAACAACACCATAGATGCATCCGATTCTTCATCTGGAGTATCGATTACTGTTAACTTGCAAACCCAAAGTTTATCTGCAAATAATGTTCCTAATTTAGGAACATTAACATTTAGTGTAGTCAATTTTGATAATGTCAAAGGTACAAATGCAAATGACATTATTATTGGTGACGACCAAAATAACCAATTGTTTGGTAATGGTGGCAACGATAGTTTAAACGGTGGAAATGGCAGTGATACACTTGATGGAGGTACGGGTACTGATACATTGAATGGGGCAGCAGGCAACGATACTTACATCATTACCAGTGCTGGTGATACTATTATCGAGGCTGCTAATTCAGGCACAGATATTGTTCGGTCTTCTATCAGCTACACACTCGGTACAAATGTGGAAAACCTGACACTGACAGGAACTAGCCTCATCGGTGGGACAGGTAATACTCTTAACAACTTTCTCTTTGGTAATACTGCTAACAACACTTTGAATGGCTTAGAAGGCAATGACACCCTAGATGGTAATTTAGGCAATGATATCCTCAATGGTGGCGACGGCAATGATAGTCTACAGGGTGGGCCAGACAATGACATACTCAATGGGGGGGCTGGAGACGACATTCTCATCGGTGTTTTCCCTGAGAACCTGCTTCCACCTGGATTGAAAGAAACCGATACCCTCACTGGTGGGACTGGGGCAGATAGGTTTATCTTAGGAGACCTTGTAAATATTTTCTACGACGATAATAATAGTGCAAATCCTGGTTTGGACGACTACAGTACTATTACTGACTTCGACTCTAGCCAAGATTTAATTCGACTAAAAGGAGCGCCTCAAGACTACCGCCTGCAAGTTGTTGGTAGCAATACACGAATATTCGTAGACAAACCAGGAACAGAGCCAGATGAACTCATAGGTATTTTACAGGGGAAAACTAATCTCAGACTTGATAGTGATGACTTTCTTTTCGGTGAACTAGAAAATGCTGGAGAAGGTATAAATAATACACTGAGCAGCGCGGAAGGGTTGGGTTCTTTGTCATCAGGCTCAAACATTAATATCGAAGCTCAGTTAGCAACAGTTCAATCGGGGAATAATGAGGATTTTGACTTTTTTAAATTTACCCTAACAAATTCAGGAACTGTCAATATTAGAACAGTGACATCGGGAGATACAATTCTCGGATTGTTTAACAGTGCGGGGAATTTAGTAACTAGTAACGACGATGGTGGCGGTGGCAATTCGTCATTAATCAGCACTTTCCTAAGTGCAGGTACTTACTCAATTTCAGTAAGCGACTTTCCTGCCTTCCCCCAAAATGGCGGAACTTTCTCTAGTAGTGGCTTCGATCCTATTTCTTATACGCTACAAGTTAGCTTTACTTGAGGGATAAGAATTAAATAACATACATTTACCTCACCCTCAATCCCTCTCCTTATAAAGGAGAGGGAACAAAATTTTCCGGTTTCCCCCCTTTATAAGGGGGGATTAAGGGGGGTAATAATTCGATTCAAATCACGGCTAACTACTTTTAAAACATCCTCTAAGGACGTTGTTAGCTTAGAAAGTACTGACATCAAAAGGCAGATTGAGGGATACTTTTACTGCTAACTAAGGGGACACAACGATGTGTTCCACTACTTGTCGGGTTTTGGGGAAAAGGAAAAGAAAAAACCTTTAACCTTTACCCTTTACCCTTTAACCTTTTCCCCTTTTCCAATTCCGAGTTAAAAATGCACAAAGCGAGCAGTATTGCGATGTGTTCCCTTAATGCTGGATTTTACTTTTTAGCCCGCACACAAAAAAAGACGCAAAAGATAAATTTGCGTCTTTTTTGAAGATTTTGAAACTTAGAAACTGAATGTAGTTCTCAGTGCGCCAATTACAACATCATCATTGTCATTATTATGATCTGGGGATGTTAGCCAAATGACTCCTGGGGTAATGGTGATATTGTCAGTCACCTTGTACTGGTAGAACGCCTCAAGATGATAGGATGTATCCTGATCTCTATCTAATCCGGCAATATTAGAACTGGTTAATCTAGGCTCTACACCAGCGATAATACCTGCTAAGTTACCTTCTTTCCCAAGGTCGGGAAAGCCGAGGGTAACGGCATAGTTCCAAATGTCAACATCTCCACGATTCCCATTCAATATTTGGCTGTTGGTGTATCCAGCCCAACCACCCAAGACGATTTTATCAGTAATGCCAATGGATGCTTGAACACCGTAAGAATTACTAGAAAATCGTGAATCTAGTGTACCATCGCCATTTGTATCTAAGGGCGCGAAAGTTGCTGCATTGCTACCTGTGAGTAGTGGTTGGTTGTAAGAATTGATATAAGTAAAACCAATGGTAATGCGATCGCTTGGTTTAACTGTCAACTGTGCCAACGCACCATAAGAACCATTAAATAACCCATTACTAGGCGTAGGATCGTTAGCTGTACCGCTCAAATACCCTAAACTGAGTGCCAATTTATCACTGAACTCATAGTTTACTCCCAAACCCGCGCCGTTTATTTGGTTGTAAATTGGGTTGCGTGTACCAAAGGTAGACAAAGCACCAAAAGCGCCATCACCATCAAAGATATTAACAGTGGTGGTAAGATCGTCTGCTGCACCTGCATTGGCGATCGCAACAACCTCTGTTTTTTGGCCCAACGGAAATCTGTATAACAATGCATCTATAGAAGCATCAGTAGTACCATCCTCACCAGCAAAAAATAAATTGCCCTCTGGTGTACCAATGTCAGGGGTAAGAATATTATTAACCTGGATTCTGGTAAACAACGTATCTTTCCCAGTGAAACTGGTCACAAGTTCTATTCGCGCTCGTGCCCCTAAAGTTGTATTTTTATCTGTAATTTCTGCACCGTTAACTGTATTTCCTGACAAAACATCGCTAACCACAGCAACAACTTGTCCTTGCAGTTTGGTTGTGGTTGAGAACTGATTTGCTTCCAACTCAGCAGTTTTTGCTTCTACTGCATCTACACGACCTCGGAGTGTCGCCAGTTCTGCGGAAAAATCTGCTTGCAGCTTTTGTAATGTGGCTAAATCTTGTTTGCTAACTAAATCGCTTGTAGCTGTAGCAATCAGTTCGTTAACCCGATCGAGACAAGCATTCAAACCAGCAGCAAACTCATATCGCGTTAACGCCCGATTACCGCGATAAGTGCTATTTGGGTAGCCGGCAATACAGCCATAGCGCTCAACCAAAGACTGCAATGCTTGGAATGCCCAATCAGTAGGTTGTACATCAGAAAATTGAGATACGGAAGTAACTTGCCCCGTTATCTGAGTTTGTGTGTCTGGATTAGCTGAAACTTGCGGTTGATTAATTTCTGAAGCACCGGATATTTCACCTGCAAATACAGCAGTATTTAAAAATAGCATTGCACAGCAGACTGCTGGACTAACTAGCAGATATTTACAGAATTGTTGCATTTTTCTCCTCACACTGATCTCCAATTCACACCTAAAGCACGCTTATTTAACGTCTATTTCATGCAAATATTTGTCAGCAATCTTATCAGGAATAAGCAACCTTTTTAACAAAAAAAGTCAGGAAATCCTAATTAGTTAGGGAAAACTAAATTGCAAAGGCTGTACCACTTGACAAAATTTTGTTGTTACTCATTACACAGGAAACTGGGAATGATATCATGTGTTTTGAATGAGAATGAGAATTATTATAGTCTAGAGCTTAGAATAAGTCTCATAAACTTGCATCCATTTTGAGGAGAAAACACCCTGGTGACGAATTACAGAGGGCTAATAACAGGCAGACAAAGCGGCATCTTGTCCATGATGACTCTGCTAACGTTGTCAATGATTGCTGGCTGTAGCCAATCGAATCCGAATCAGGGAACAATACCTGAACAGTCGCCGCCAGCACAGGGGGCTGTATCCACCCCAGTAGCGCAGTTAGGAAAAACTAAAGTTGTGACGACATTTTTGCCGATATATTTGTTTACTAAGGCAGTAGCCGGAAATGTAGCAGATGTAGAAATTCTAGTCCCACCTGGTACGGAGGTACATGAATACCAAGCGACACCAGAAAATGTCAAAGCGATCGCAACTGCGAATGTGTTAGTAAAAAATGGTTTAGGTTTGGAGGGATTTCTGGAAAATACTGTCAAAAATGCCGAAAATACCAAGTTAGTTGAAATTGATGCCAGCATTGGTATTAAACCATTAAATAAAATTTCGCCTGTTGTGAAAACAGCGAAAGAGGAAGAAGACCACGACCACGCCCAAGGTAATCCTCACGTATGGTTAGATCCAGTTTTGGCAAAACAAGAGGTAACAAATATTCGAGATGGATTAATTGCTGCCGACCCTGCAAATAAAGCTACTTATGAAGCCAATGCTGCGGCTTATATTAAAGAATTAGAAAGTTTAAATAGTGAATTTCAACAGACTTTACAAAAAACTCCTAGTTGCACCTTTATTACCTTTCATGATGCATTTCCCTATTTAGCCAAACGCTATAACCTCAAGCAAGTTGCTGTAGTGCAAATTCCCGAAGATCAACTTTCACCAACGGATGTGCAAAATGCAATCAATGCAGTAAAAAAGTATAAAGTTAAAGCTTTATTTAGTGAACCAGGAGTAGATAACAAACTCTTAACTAGTCTCTCGAAAGACTTAAATTTAACTTTGCGTCCTCTGGATTCCCTGGAAACTGGCGAAACAGATCCACAACACTACCTTAAGGCGATGAAAGCTAACCTACAAATTCTGGAAACTTCATGTAAATAAGTTTGTAATTTGTAATTTGTAATTTGTAATTCCCAATTCCCAATTCCCAATTTCCAATGCCTAATGACATTGCTATTTTGAAAGTGGAAGGATTAACTGTCTATCAAGGCAGCTATCTAGCTGTTCGAGACGTTTCCTTTGAATTATTGCCAGGAACAGATACAGCCATTGTTGGCCCTAATGGTGCTGGAAAAAGTACCTTGGTAAAAGCAGTTTTAGATTTGATACCTCGAAGTGCTGGTACGATTGAAATGTTTGGTCGCCCAATTTCAAGGCTGGGGCGCTTACGTGATTTGTTGGGCTATATGCCGCAAAATTTCATCTTTGACCGAGGCTTTCCTATTTCTGTCAGCGAATTAGTCGGACTAGGATGGGTCAAGGAAAGAAAAAAAGGAGATTTATTTTTCTCCAAACTGTGGAGACAAGACAGAGAAAAATCAGCCGCAGTAGTAGAAGCTTTACGGCGAACCGATGCTTATCATTTACAGCATCAAGCTATTGGTACTCTTAGCGGCGGTCAACTCAAGCGGGTGTTGTTGGCTTATTGTTTGGTAATGCCTCGAAAACTATTGGTATTAGATGAAGCCTTTGCTGGCGTTGATGTCCAAGGTTCAGCAGATTTTTACGCTTTACTAAATGAATTAAAGCGGGAGGAAGGTTGGACGGTATTGCAAGTTTCCCATGATATTGATATGGTAAATCGCCATTGCGATCGCGTGCTTTGCCTCAACCAAAGCATTGTTTGTACTGGGAAGCCAGAAATTGCCCTCTCACCGCAAAACCTGTTAGCAACCTACGGCCCAGGTTTCAGTCGCTACCAGCACCAACATTAAGATAATTCGTAGTTCGTAATTCGTAATTCGTAATTCTTAATGACGTTCGCGGACTCGCTACGGTAATTCGTAATTCAATTTCCAGAATTAGTTAATGCCCATAAGTATGGATTATTTTTTCAATGATTGTCAGATAGCGGGGCTTGCGATCGCTAGTAGTAATGACTTGATAAAGTTGTTAGAATTTCCCTTTATGCAGCGTGCGATCGTTGGTGCTGTGTTAATGGGAATACTTGGCGGGATGTTGGGTAGTTTTGTCACCTTGCGCCAGTTGTCCTTTTTTAGCCACGCCGTTGGTCATGCAGCATTAGTAGGTGTGGCGTTAGGTGTGCTGCTACAAATAAATCCTACTTGGATGCTGTTACCTTTTACCTTGGTTTTCGGGGTTATTGTCCTCTACTTTATCGATAAAACCGACTTAGGTAGCGATAGCGTCCTTAGCATAGTACTATCTGGGGCACTAGCGATCGGTGTAATTCTTACAAGTCTAATTAAAGGGTATCGTGGCAGCTTGATGGCTGTGTTGTTCGGCGATATTCTAGCGATCGATACCACAGATTTAATATTGACGCTGCTAGTACTTGTGGGAGGTAGCATATTTTTACTATCAACCATGCGTCAGCAAATTTTATTGACCCTTAATCCCGATGTAGCCCAAGTTCAAGGTGTTCCCGTCCAATTGTACCGCTACGTGTTTGTGGTTTTGCTCTCACTGGCCGTTGCTGTAGCGATTAAAGCTGTCGGCGTTTTACTGGTGAACGCCTTTTTGGTTATTCCCGCCTCCACCGCCAAGCTGATGAGTCACCACTTTAGCCGCTTTTTAATCATGTCCGTGATAGTTGGTTCCATGAGCAGCATTGCTGGCATCATTGTCTCAGGTATTTTCAACTTTGCTTCTGGCCCAAGTATTGTTCTTGTCCAATTCCTGCTATTTATAGCCGTTTTCATCTGGTTTAAGCTGAATTTAAAAGCTGCATAAATCTTTTTTCTCCAAGGGCTTGCTATATTTTGGGATGTTTGCTACATTTATTAATCGTGGCTCACAAAAGCCCCAGCCGGGATAGCTCAGTTGGTAGAGCAGAGGACTGAAAATCCTCGTGTCACCGGTTCAAGTCCGGTTCCTGGCATACATTACAGCAGTAAAGCCTTCTGACATAAAAACTGACACACAGTTGCAAGCACTATACCAATTATGTTGGTTTAGCCATTGTTTTCTGTTACGGTTTCTGTGTCAGAGTAAGTCAAGTCGCGGCTATGCAATACTCATAAGTACTTCGTTAAAGAATAACGGAGTTAAATACTTCTGATATCAGTCCTGCTATAGGAATCCGGTTTGATTTTGAGAAAATATCCGTAGGATGTGAGCGCAAAGAGTACGGCACCAAACCCGCGATAATAGTGCGTTACGAACTCCGTTCTAACACACGCTACAATACCTAATTTCGTTCAAAAATCAAATAGTAATCCTATATTTTGTTTTAGATAGCCGCATACACCAAGTTTTTCTACCAGTTTTGTGTCAGTTGGTAGATGATAAGCAAAATGGTAGCGATCGCATATAGAGCTTTTTAAGCCCTTTACAGCGCATTAATTCCTCTTCTAATTTTTTAAATGGGCGAACCTACCAAATTTATTAATGATTAAATTGATTTTTCCATAATAAAATTTATCAGCTTTTGCCCTCTACGTTCTACCTCTTGCTGTTTCACAACAGTAAAATTCTGGTTTTCAAAAAACGGTTTAGCTGTAATACTAGCTTCTGTAAATAACTTTTCAATCCCTAAAGTTTTTGCTTTCGATTCAAGCTGTTCTAAGATTTTTTTACCAACCCCTTTTCTTTGAAAATCTTTATGGCAGTAAAAACGGTCAATATGTCCATTAGCTTCTAATTCCCCAAAACCAATAATTCTACCCTGCTCCTCTGCTACATAAGTAAACTTACTTCCTAAACTTTTAATCCAAAGGTCAATATCCATATTTGCTGATGCCCAAGCATCTACTTGTTCTTTTGTGTAATCGTGAATATTTACTTCATGAATAGTGTCGTAGAACAATTTCATAATTTCTTCAGTATCAGCTATTTCGTATATTCTTAATCTCATTTTTTTAAAACTAAATATGAATTCTATAGAAATATTATCAGTGCTGGTGAGTCCTTTGCCTTTATACAGCAGCAGAAATTACGCAAATAATACGTTAAAAGAAATACCGCTTTGCCTCTAAGTAAATTATCTTAGAAACTGTATAGTTTTACGCAAGTAGCACGCATAATTCCTCAGTTTAAAGCTCATATATATACATATAGTACAAATATACTAAATTGCTGTTAAAATGCCTTAAAAGTCAGCTAGCCTTACTTGAGGTAGTATGAAAAAAATTCTAGACACGGACAAAAAGCCCATTTTGCTGAAAGTTTCGTTATTGCAGCCTCCACCTGTAACTACTGCAATAGTCCCACTGCAACCCCAACAGGAAAAAATTATCAGTGAACGGGAGCGTTTAATAACACAAGTCGAGCGCATCAATCAGATGGCGCGAGAGTTAGAAGCAGCAATATTGGAGTTAAAAGCGATCGCTAACACACTGAATAGTCAAAAACGTTACCCACTATTGAAGAAAGAGATAGGCAAACACATTTGTCAGTATTTCGCAGTTAGCGTCCCTTGGATAAAACGAAAGCCTGATGAATCATTTATTTTGACAACGCGAAAAGTTGATTTATTCCGAGCCGAAAGGGAAGCTGCACTGTTAGCACAGCAACTTCGTCAACAAACCAAAAAAAGATTAGCATCGCAGCGAAATAGAAAAAACAAGAGTGGGGCGGAAGCTGACACAAGACACTTGTGCAAAAAGGCATTAATCAACAAATCGTAAGAATTCAGCACTCAGGAGTCAGAAGTCAGAATTTATACTGATTCTGGTATCAAGTAAGATATTGATATATCAAATCTCCACCTGATTCTTAAACTCTTCTGACTCCTGAATTCTGACAACAAATCTTAAAATTATCAACATTCAACGGCAGTTCACGCCTGGGGTTGTAACAGTTATGCTGATTGAAGTGGCAGAAGGAACTTCTTCGTTAAAATTGCTAGATACTACACTGCCATTGCTAATGGCCACCAACTATGGTTGCAATTAGACAAAACTGCCCTGATATTTGCACTTCCGTAAACCAAAGTGCAATATCAGGGAGAATCAATCAGCGCACAGAAGAGGTAAAAAGAAGGTGTTAAAGACACTTTTAGTAATTGCCGTTGGTTTCTTACCGTCCCTGATTTCTCTGTGGGCGATCCGTAAAACCCATACGCGATCGCGCTTACGGATGAGGCAAGCAGCCATGAATTTTTCAGTGGTGCAGGGACGGCAAAATCTTAGACCAGTTGAGAGCGATCGCTATTATTTAGAAGGGGTGGGTTATCTGATTGGCGACATCAGCTGCAAATTTAATGCTCGATCTGGCTACATGCGTTGTGCTGTCAATCCTGACGGCCCGTGTAACGGTTGCCGTCACTACGAACCAAAAGAATTAGCTGGCAATGAAAATAAGCTTTAACGCTTTTTATATTACTGTCATTAAATAATATACATCTTGCAAGCAATTTTTGTAGATTGAAAAAATCCTAAGTTAGTTAGCTCTCTATTTGAGAGATTTTTCTGTGCTTATATCGCAGATGTCAATTGAAGCAAGCTAAAAAGGTTCTACTTACCATAAAATAATTCTGGAGGGGGTTTAGTATTTTAAAACTTGTTTCTGGGTGCTTGGCTCCAAACAAGATTTCTTTAGCTTTGGCAATTGAGCAAGGCTTTGAAAAATATTCAAGAACAGAATCTTATTTTTCTTTTCTCAGAGATATAAAATAGCCTTAAGAGCCATCATTGACAAATTTATACAGGTAAAAGATTAAGGATGGATGGTACTTGTGTAAAAACTTGTAGAAATTTGTAAAAAATAGTAAAATTCTTAAGGTCTTACAGCCGCTATACTGAGTAATTTAGATTACTATAAGCCTATGTCATCAGCGAGGTTCCATGATTAACTTGTTTTAACAGGCTATTCAAGACATTATTAGCGATTTTCAACCTGCTATATTTTGAATTCTTTTGCTTTAGACCTGAATTATTACTTAAGAATTACATAGGTTAATGTGAATGAACCAAATGCAGATATTGATGTTAGGGGCTAGTCTAGAACAAAATGGAGGAATAGCATCAGTTGAAAAACTGATAATTCAGCATATTATTCACGATATTGAAATTCAGCATATCACCACTCATGACGAAGGATCGGTATACCACAGAATAATTGTTTTTGCTAAAGCTTTAGCAAAATTCTTAAGGATAATGCTTACTCAAAAAATAGATGCTGTACATATTCACATGTCTGATGGTGGTAGTGTTCTGAGAAAAGCTATTTTTTGTGTTTTTGCCTTGATATTTAATAAGCCCTTCTTGATACACGCTCATGGTGCAGAATTTCAAGTAACCTACGCTAAACTACCTCAACTAGCGCAAAAACTTTTAAATAAAGTATTTCAGCGTTGCCAAGGATTTATTGTTCTCTCAAAAACTTGGCATGATTACTATGTCTTAAATCTGGGTTTAAATCCGAAGCAAGTCATTATCTTGCCTAACCCCTGCGAATTACCTATACAGCTTCCCGATCGCCAAAATCGGACTCAAATCATATTGGTATTTTGTGGGCGAGTCGGGCAACGCAAAGGCGCATTTGATTTAATTCAGGCATTTGCTAACCTACCAGACAATCAAAAAAAATCTGCCCAGCTAATTCTAGCAGGAGATGGTGAAATCGAAAAAGCGCAGCAATTAGCTGTGAGCCTCAACCTAATAACTAATATAACTTTTTTGGGATGGATTAATTCTGAAAAACGGGATGAAGTGTTGTCAAAAGCAGATGTGTTTATTTTGCCTTCTTACAATGAAGGTTTGCCTATGGCGATTCTGGAAGCTATGGGTTGGGGATTACCCGTGATTTCAACCCCCGTAGGAGGCATTCCTGAATTAGTGATTTCAAATCAGAATGGTCTGCTAGTTACAGAAGGAAAGATTCAACAATTGTCAGAAGCTATTCAATTATTGATTGAAAATGAAACTTTAAGGCTCTCTCTGGGGAGTGCTGCAAGAAAAAGTGTTGAACCATTTGATATTAAAAACTATTCCATGCGTTTAGCAGATATCTATCGTTCCTTATCAAAAGTGAATTAAGCTGGAAATACTAATGAAAATCGACATTTGCGGGGTTGAAATTGATAACTACAATTTTGATGAAGTTGTAGAGAGAATTGTCAAACATATACTATCTAAGGGTAAGCCAGAATATGTAGTTACTCCTAATGCTATGCATATTTTGGCATTACAGGAAGATGCCAATTTTCGAGAAATTTATCGCAAGGCTTTTTTAGTAGTACCAGATGGGGTGTCGCTCCTGTGGGCAGCCAAGTTCTTACAAACTCCCCTTAATGGTAGAGTTAATGGTACAGATTTGTTCGAGAAACTATGCGCGATTGCTGCTGAAAAAGGATTAAAGGTCTTTTTGTTAGGAGGTCGCCCTGGTGCTGCCGAAAAAGCTCAAGAAATTCTTGTTGCCAGACAGGCTTGCAGATTGTAGGTACTTACTGTCCTCCCTACGGGTTTGAATCTCAGCCAACAATATTAGCTTCAATCAACTCAAAAATTGCAGAGGCATCTCCCGATCTTTTATTTGTTGGTTTGGGAGCGCCTAAACAAGAGAAATGGATAGCTGCTAATTATTTGCATTTAGGTATACCGATTTCTGTCGGTATTGGTGTCAGCTTTGAACTAGTTAGCAATATGGTGAAAAGATCGCCAGTTTGGATGCAAAAAGTAGGTCTGGAGTGGTTATTTCGACTTTTAACAGAGCCTCGACGCTTGTGGAAGCGTTATATCTTTGGTAATCCTGCTTTGATTTACTTGGTAATCAAACAGCGTTTAGGATTATTTAATAGTCAATACGGAAACATTGACTGCATGAATGATAATAAAATTACACACAAGGTTAAGTAATCAGAAGACGGTGTTTGAAAAGTTGTAAAAGTTGTAAAGTATAATATCACCCCTCTCCAACCTAAATTTCTCACAAGTGAGAGGCTTTGAAACCCCCATTCATCAACAAAAACTTTTCTCTAATCCTCTCCTAAAATAAGAGGATTAGGGAGAAATAAAAAAAACTTGAACATCAGGGTAAGTTTCAAAAGTTGCTGTTAATAACACTACTTTTCAAACATTCTCTAAGGGATTATCAACTTACTTTTTCCATCAAGCACATAATTTTTTAAGAGGTTGTTTTAAAAAAATTTAACTGTGACTTTAAGCACCTTTATATCTTCCTTAATTCCCTTGTCAATGAACTTTAGTTAAAGTGAGAAATTTAGATAAATCTAAAATTTTTGATACCGATAAAAGGAATTCTTAAACATTCTTTAGGACATGATTTTTAAAGTAAATCTTACATTGTAGAGTACATCATGGCGGAAATAAGCCTACTATCTGAAATAGGTAAAAAGCTTGCAATATTAAGTATTTTTTGCTTTTAATTTCTGTACTAATTTTTACCATCTTAAACATAAAATATTTACATATAGGACTACTTTTTGATTTTTGAAAAGATACGTAGGGGAGCCAGTCGCGTGGGCGGGTTTCACGACTTGAGTGTTAACGTAGCGGTAGCGACGCAGGAGCGTCACTGGCGTTGCGTTAGCGACAGCGTAACGCACAATTCTTAAGGCTTTGGTGCGTTGCGGCTTACGCCTAACATATCCTACAAATACTTAGATTTTTCAGAAATCAAATATGATTCCTATAGCTGTAATGCATCCTTCTTTTGTAGCTGTGAATAGTTAAATTATTATTAATTATAATAAATTGAATGACAAATACTTGGAATCTTTTTATTTGCATAATCAAATAAAAATGATTTAATAAAATAAAATTCTTGCAAAAATATAAATCTGCCTAATTTAGTTTGCAGACCTTATTGATTTTTGCAGAACATCTAATAACTGCATGATTATTTAACGATGAATAACGCGATCGCTCAGACAACAGCATTAATATCAACTTGCGCTTTGCTACTAACAGGCTGTGGTGGTGGCGGTGGCTCTGTAACTAATACTCCAAACAGTACTACAAGTAACACTACAACTAACACTGCTCAGACAACAACTACATCGGGTGCTATTCCCATTGGTATCGCTCTAGCACAAACTAGCAACGTAGCATTACTTGGTCAAGAGGGATTTGTAGGAGCTAGGATTGCCGAAAAGTATTTCAATAGCAAAGGTGGCATTAATGGCACTCCAATTAAATTAATAGCCCAAGATACTAGCGGTGATGAAGCTGGAGCAATTAACGCTTTTCAAACTTTAATTAACAAAGATAAAGTTGTCGGGATTGTTGGCCCCACTTTATCACAGCAAGCTTTTAGTGCTGATCCCATCGCCGAGCGTGCTAAAGTTCCAGTTATTGGAGCATCGAATACCGCAAACGGAATTCCAGAAATTGGTGATTATGTAGCTCGTGTATCTGCCCCCGTTTCTAAAGTTGCCCCTAATTCGTTGAAAGCTGCACTCAAGCAGAATCCTCAAATTAAAAAAGTAGCAGTTTTTTACGCCCAAAATGATGCTTTTAACAAATCAGAAACGGAGATTTTTCAACAAGCAGTTAAAGAACAAGGGCTAGAACTAGTAACAGTTCAAAAGTTCCAAACTACTGATACAGATTTTCAAGCCCAAGCTACCAATGCAATTAACTTAAAACCAGATTTAGTAATTATTTCGGGACTAGCTGCTGATGGTGGTAACTTAGTGCGGCAACTGCGAGAACTGGGTTATAAAGGTATAATTATTGGTGGTAACGGTCTGAATACACCCAATGTTTTATCAGTGTGTAAAGCCCTTTGCGATGGCGTGCTGATTGCTCAAGCTTATAGTCCTGAATATCCTGGTGAGATTAATAAGGTATTTCGCCAAACTTACATTGAGCAATATAAGAAAGAACCAGCCCAATTTACAGGTCAAGCTTTTGCGGCGGTGCAGGTATATGTTGAAGCTCTTAAAGAGTTGGATAAAAAGACCAAAGTTAGCACATTACCTCTTGATAAACTGCGGACAGAATTGAACAAGCAAATCATCTCTGGAGAGTATGATACTCCTTTAGGTAAGATTGGTTTTACACCAGTAGGTGATGTGGTTCAAAGTGAATTTTATGTCGCCCAAATTAAGATGGATAAAGATGGAAACACTGGAAAATTCGTATTTATAAAATAGTTGCAACATGGATATAACTCTATTTTTGCAGCAATTTTTAAACGGATTATCTATTGGTAGTATCTATGCAATTTTTGCATTGGGATATACCTTAGTCTATTCTATTTTAGGCATCATTAATTTAGCTCATGGTGCGATTTTCACTTTGGGCGCATATTTTACCTATGCTCTCATGGGTGGTAGCTTTGGATTTAATGGCTTACTAGCGAATGCAGCCTTGCCGATTAAATTACCATTTGCTATAGCCTTGATTTTAGGAAGTACTTTAGCAGGATTGATCGGGGTTGTGATGGAACGGGTTGCTTTTCAACCTTTACGCCGTCAAGGATCTGATCCCTTACTAACTGTTGTTTCCAGTTTGGGGGTAGCAGTGGTAATTGTGAACTTAATTCAGTATTTAATAGGCGCAGAAAGTTACACATATCCCGCAGATACTTATGGTAATTTACCACCTTCGATTAACTTTGGTACTCCAGAAAAGGAAATTCCTATTCGCACCGTTCAAATAATAATTTTTGCTGTATCTGTTGCGATTGTGGCAATTATTACCTACTTTATAAATCGAACTAAGTATGGTAAAGCAATGCAAGCGATCGCAGAAGATCCAACTACAGCTAGTTTATTAGGGATTAATAGCGATCGCTTTATCATCCTCACATTCTTCATCAGCAGTTTCTTAGCAGGATTAGCAGGGACTTTAGTTGCTTCTAGTGTTAGTATTGCTGGCCCATATTTCGGTATTGCATTTGGATTGCGGGGTTTAGCAGTAATTGTCTTAGGCGGTTTAGGTAGTATTCCCGGCGCAGTTTTAGGAGGATTACTCATTGGGTTAGTTGAAGCTTTTGTGCCGGCAGAATATTCCGGTTACAAAGAAGCCGTAGCCTACGGAATATTATTTATCATGTTGTTAGTTAGACCCCAAGGCTTGCTAGGTCGTCGGTTTATTCAAAAAGTTTAAAGAGACGTAGCGCGATGAAAACATACACCAAACAAAAATTAACTTTTGATGATTTTTTGGAACAGTGCCCAGAAGAAGGCTTGTATGAACTTGTAGATGGAGAAATTGTAGAAGTGCGTGCAACTAGAAATCATGATGATGTCGCCAATTTTATGTTGTTTGGTTTAAATGATGAAATTAGACGACTCAACCTCAATTATGTAGTTAATAACACAGCAGTTTTTAGAACTGTAACTGCCAATGGAATCGAACAAGGACGCAAGCCTGATGTAAGTGTTATAGATAAAGATGTATGGCGCTCAAATCGTTCTGCTTATTCTGCACTTGAAGAACCCATCCAGTTAGCTATCGAGGTAACATCAACTAATTGGGAAGATGACTACATTGATAAATTGGATGAATATCAACGGTTAGGTATTACAGAATATTGGATTGTAGATTATTTGGCAATTGGTTATAGAGAGTATTTGGGAAATCCCAAAGTTCCGACTGTGTTTGTTTTTGTATTAGATGCTGAGGGTAAATATCAACGCACATATTTTAGAGGTTCTGAACGAATCGTGTCACGAACTTTTCCTGAACTGGCGTTAACAGCAGAGCAAATATTAACAGCTTAATCAAAATATTTTACAATGGCTGAATTTTTCTCTACTTATGAATCACCATTAGTCTACATGGTATTGGAGGCTTTATTAGGATTATCGCTTTATTTACCACTAATGGCTGGACAACTATCTTTGGCAAGTCCAGGATTTTATGCTTTAGGTGGATATATTGCCGCGATTTTATCTACAAAAGTTTTCCCATCTAGTAATAATTTATTTCCGATTCCATTACTTTTATTAGAAATGTTGATTGCTGGTTTAATCTCCGGTATATTAGCTGTAATAGTGGGAATTCCGGCATTAAGGTTACGGGGAATTTATTTAGCGATCGCAACTATTGCTTTTGTAGAAGTTTTACGAGTTGTATCCTTAAATTTAGATATTACAGGCGGTGCTGTCGGGATTTTTGGTATTCCTCAACCATTCCAAAGCCAAATAGAATATTTGTGGATTGCCATACCATTACTATTAATTAGTATGGTGTTATTTTACCGTTTAGAACGCATTCGCGCAGGTAGGGCATTCATTGCTATCCGCGAAGATGAATTGGCTGCCAGTGCAATGGGAATTAACCCCACTTATTACAAAGTTTTAGCTTTTACTCTCGGAGCAATTCTTGCCGGAATTGTAGGTGTCATCAGCGCTCATTTTCTCAATACCTGGAATGCTAGACAAGGTACTTTTGATGCCAGTATTACCTATTTAACAATTGTGCTAATCGGTGGTTCTAGAACTTTTTTAGGTTCGGTTGTCGGTGCTATTGTATTGAAAATATTATTAGAAATCGTTTTACGAAGAATAGCCGATATAGCGGGATTACCCAATTGGTTATCCCAATTCTTCCGAGATGGAAGATTAATTATTTATGGTATATTAATAGTTTTAGGAACTATATTTTTCCCCCAAGGATTTGTAACTCCAGATATTTTAAAAAAGTGTAAAATTGTATTGATAAAGTTAATTTCAAAAATATCCAAACAGACAACTTAATAAACACAAAAGCCAGGACTAAAATGACAAATGACAAATGACAAATAATATTGTTTTAGAAGCCAAATCACTAACTCGCCGCTTTGGGGGTTTAGTGGCGGTGAATAATGTATCTTTTACAGTCAATCAATATGAGATTTTTGGATTAATTGGCCCTAACGGTGCTGGTAAAACAACACTGTTTAATTTGATTACAGCTTTTATTCCCCTTTCTAGTGGAGAATTACGCTATCAAGGTGCTAATATTTCCCAGCTACGCCCGCATCAAATTGCAGGTTTAGGTATTGCTCGGACTTTTCAAAATATTCGCTTATTTGGTGAATTATCAGCATTAGAAAATGTCATAATTGCCCGACATTTGGATAATAAAAGTAATCTATTAACAGGAGTTTTGGGATTACCACCAGCCCGTCGGGAAGAGAAAAAAAGCAGGCGAAAAGCTTTACAATTATTAGAAATGGTGGGATTGAGCGATCGCGCTGACGAAAAAGCCAAAAGCTTTGCTTACGGCGATCAGCGTCGGCTGGAAATTGCCCGCGCTTTAGCCTTAGAACCGCAAATCTTACTCCTCGATGAACCTGCGGCGGGGATGAACCCCAACGAAAAGCAGCAGCTAAGTGAATTTATCCGTAGTCTGCGAGAACAGTTTAATTTGACGATCATCTTGATTGAACACCATGTACCCTTGGTTATGGGTTTGTGCGATCGCATTGCCGTGTTAGATTTTGGGCAATTGATTGCATTGGGTGAACCATCTGTAGTTAGAAACGATCCGGCTGTGATTGAAGCTTATTTGGGAAATGATTGATAGCTAACTTGAGAATTACAAAATCTGTTGCAATTCCTCAATAGTATTTGCAGTTACAATATTTCGTAAAATTGTCTTCAAACGCTCTAAATCCTGAATCTGGTTAATTTGTAGCATTAAGCTTAAGCCGCGATCGCCAAATTTCAACTCTAAATTAATTTCAATCGCAGAAAGTATTCCTTGCAGTTCCCCGCGTGCTTCTCCGCGTGCTTCTCCGCGTGCTTCCCCTTCGCGTAAAATTTCTTGATACCAAGGTGACTCACGTAATACCGTCATATCCCACCTCATGATTTCTTGAACGAGTGTATTCTCTAAAACAAACGTAGCAAAAAAAGCTAGAACTGTTTCCAGTTGGTTGAGTTCTTCATCAGCACGGAGAATTTGCAATGCTTCTCTAATAATAGATTCATTTTCACCACCTTTGAGGATAGGTACAAATGGCAGTAAGGATGGTAAGGGTTGTTGAAAAGCAATATTGACATCAATTTCCCACAGATTAATCACCCGATAATCTTGTATTGCCCGTAATCCGGCAATATTTGATGTAAAGCTTGTGGGTATTTCGTTGTTACCAGTTTTCAGAATATTGACCAGAACGGGATATATTGGTAAGTTATATTTTTCTTCCGCAAGTGCAGCATAAGCACGCATCCGACGCGGCATTTGGGATTTATAGCGTAATTGCAATTCGTTGAGAAGCAAAAATTCTCCATGTTGGAGACTACTGACACGGATTAAAACATCACTTTCCCGGCTAATCCACTGAAATTCACTATTGAGAATTTCCCCAGCAACAATATCAGGAATTTGTGTTACCCATCTTGCCCAGTTATTAGGTGCGAGACTGATTAATTTTTTGGTACTAACATCAGCAGGCTGCGTCATTAAGGTATAGATGCACTCAGTAAGTGAGATTTATGGTAACTTGAAATCTTAGATGGAATTCATGTAGACAAAATTTGCACAAATTCATCTAAAGAATTTACAGCGATCGCGCTATCCATTAAAATTTCTAATTGTTCCACATTCTTGCCCTCAAGCCTTACTTCTACCTCATGAGAAATTTCGCCAAAGCGTTGTTCCAATACTCGGATTAACTGCCGTCGCGCCCCCTCTTGAATACCTCTTTGCTCAATCTCGTGATACCAAGGCGATTCTCGCAATACTGCCATATCCCATCTCATCATTTGTTGCACTAAAGGCGTGTCTAGAACAAAGCTAGCAAAAAATGCCAGCAATGATTCTAATTCGTTCAACTGTCTATCTGCTCGTAGCGCCTGTAATGCGCGTTGCACAACTGATACCTCTCCCCCTCCTCGCAGAATTGGCACAAAGGGTAACAACGACGGTAGTGGTTGCTGAAACACTATTTCAGCATCGATTTCCCACAAATTAATCACGCGATAATCTTGGATGGCACGTAATCCCAAAAATTCCTGTTCGTAACTGTTGACAATAGTTAAGGTAGATGAAGGCGGTAAAATGTTGATCAGTACTGGGTAAGTTGGCAAGCGGTAGCGTTCTTGTGCTAGGGCTGTGTATGCTCTCATCCTTAGAGGCATCTGTGTTGTGTAACGCAGTTGTAGTTCATTTAATACTAGAAAATCCCCGTGGGTGGCACTGTATGCCTTCACCAACACATCTGTCTCCCGACTAATCCAGTGAAACTCAGAACCCAAAATTTCTTTCGCCACGACTTCAGGACGCTGTGTTACCCACTGTACCCATGCATCGGGAGCTAAATTAATTAGTCCCTTGCTACCAATATCTGCTGCTTTTGCCACAGGACGCTTGATATATTTATCAGTAATTAATAGTACATCATAAAGATTGCAGTATTCTGGCGTTTTTTTTAAGTTGAAGCAATGTCTACGATGGGGTACAGTGATACACTGTTTTAAGAAATGTATGATTGATGTATGTTAGGTTTTGAATCAACATTTCTGGATGTAAACCGCCGATGAAAGCCGATAGTAGACCAAACTATACAATTCTAGAAGTTCAAGAACTTGATGTTAACTATGGCGGTATTCAAGCTCTAAAAAAGATTGATTTAATTATTCAAAAAGGTGAAGTAGTTACTCTAATTGGTGCTAATGGTGCTGGTAAAACCACTACACTCCGTGCCATAAGTAAAGTAGTTAATCCTAAGAGTGGTGAAATTATCTATAATGGACATAATATTACCCGCCGCCAAACTCACGAAGTTGTACAACTTGGTATTGCCCATTGTCCTGAAGGACGTAGAGTATTAGCACGACAAACAGTATTTGATAATTTACTTTTGGGTGCTTATATTCGCTCCAATCAAGCTGAGATCAAAGCAGATATTCAGCGACAGTTTGAGCTATTTCCACGTTTGTCACAAAGACGCAATCAACTAGCAGGAACTCTTAGCGGTGGCGAACAACAAATGTTAGCGATCGCTCGTGCTGTAATGAGTAAACCACAACTCTTACTTTTAGACGAGCCTAGCTTAGGTTTAGCCCCTGCGATCGTCCGGGAAATCTTCTCAATTATTCAAAATCTCCGTGATACAGGGGTGACTATTTTGTTAGTTGAACAAAACGCTAATCTGGCATTGCAAATTGCCGATCGCGGTTATGTTTTAGAAGCTGGTTCTATTACTTTAACAGGCGCAGCATCAGAATTAATTAGTGATGAGCGAGTTAAAAAAGCTTATTTAGGATAATTAAATGATAATTTGGAAGGTACAAGTAAATGGTAAAATCACCAACTAAAACTTTAACCTTAGAAGAGTTTTTGAAACTACCATAAACAAAGCCTAGTTTAGAATACATCAACGGTAAAATTATTCAAAAACCAATGCCACAAGGAAAACATAGCAAATTACGGGGTGAGTTATTTAGTGCTATCAATGAACTAGTTGAAAGTCGAAAAACTGCCTTTGCTTTCCCAGAATTGCGGTGTACATTTGGCGGACGTTCAATTGTGCCAGATGTAGCTGTGTTTGCTTGGGAACGGATTCCCATAGATGAACATGGAGATGTTGCTAATGTCTTCAATACTTATCCAGACTGGACGATTGAGATTCTTTCGCAAGATCAAAGCCAGACTAAAGTAACCGGAAATATTCTACATTGCTTAAAACATGGTAGTCGCTTCGGTTGGCTGATTGATCTAGATGAGCGTTCTGTTTTAGTCTATCCACCAAAGCAGCAACCAGAACTTTTACAAGAAGAACAATAAATATTACCAGTTCCAGATTTAGTTAGCGGGTTTCAGTTAACTGTAGGGCAATTATTTGGATGGCTTAAGTTATAAACAGTTGTATCAATCATATCTTGCTTTGGGAATACTAAAAGTAGTAATTTACCGAAGTTAGAGCGAGATAATGGATTTCGTAAATTTAAGAAAAACGGGTGATAGTTGGGAATTTGCAACTGAAGCTGATTTAGAAGATTTTGTCTGGGCGAATTTAAAAGAGCTTTTCGGATTAATCCCGCTAAAGCGACAATATTATGTTAAAGGTCAAATTTGCGATATTTTATTTTAGCATTGAGGGAAAATAAACAGTTAGTAGTGTTGGAATTGAAAAATTCTGAAGATAGATATATTGTTCAGCAGCTAACTCGATATTATGACGCTTTACTGGAAGTAAAACCTTTAGAAGACGAAATAGACTATCAACAACCTATAAGCTTAATAGCAATCAAGCCTAGTTTCCATAGAGATAACTTTATAGATAAAAAATATCATAATTTATCTATCGATTTTTTTGAATTCACTATTTTAGCAGAGGAATTTAACTATTATTTCCAGATAAGAAATTTGGATTTACATAATGAAAAAGTTTCCAAAATAGAAATTTCTCATCAGGACAGAGAGAGAAATGAAAATATACCTTCACCTTCTAGAGGGCTGATTAACCGTCTAGCTAAATGCTCTTCTGAACAACAAGAAGGAATATTGAAAATTCGTCAAAAGGTTCTTAGCTTTGATAAACGGATGGAAGAAATAGCTTCTGGTGTTAGTTTTAAATATGGGAATGGTAATAGTAAAACAAGTAAGTTTTGTGTTGAATTTTACTTTGATAGTAAAGGAATACCAATCATATTTTTATGGTTAGGTTTAAAAAATAATAGTAGCGATCGCATAAGTCGAGCAAGAATTTGGACAGATTGGCAAGGTAATGCTTTGTTAGAAGGATATGTAGCCATTGGAATTGGAGCAAAGATGAATTCATACAAGAAAACACTTTCAAATAGAGTAGAAATCATGAATGAAATAGCAGTAAATAAAAATTCACTTTATCGAACAAATAAATATTTTAGCCAATATTCTAAGGATAGAAACAGGATAACGAGAAAACTTAATAACTTAGAACCTTTAACACATGAGGAAAGGCAGTTACTAGAAATTGATGCAAATGAATTTACTTTGGTTATCGGGGGTGGAAGACTTAACACATATAAATTTGATCGCTATGATTCTCTAAATGGATTAGTTGATTTAGCTTTAGAAAAATGGCGAAAAAGGCTATAGCAAAAGTATTACTATTGCAATCTTAAACATTTCAGCAGATTACTATAGTCGATATTGCTTTAGATACTTGGCTAAAAAGGCTTTAAGTAAAACTATATTGACAACATTTATAAGTTTTCCAAATCATTAGTATTATTAAATATTATTACGATTTTTGTCATATATTAATATTTGCAGCCCTCCTTGCAGATATCTATATATTTGTTTAGCGGCGAATTCTATTCACCGGAATAATCAAACCTATGAGTCAAATAGTCTGGATCGCAAGACACGCCAACCGCCTCGATTTTGTAAACCCCGACTGGTTTCTCACAGCCGAACGACGCTACGATCCGCCCTTGTCTGATGATGGCATAGTGCAGGCACAACATTTAGCTAAACGATTGAAAAGAGAAAATATTGGCCATATTTTCGCTTCGCCTTTCCTGCGAACCGTACAAACGGCAAATGCAGTTGCAGAAGTGCTTAACCTGCCAATTAAATTAGAAACAGGCTTGAGTGAATGGCTAAATCCAGTTTGGATGACAGAAGAACCCGAAAGACTCTCAACTCCAGCTTTAGCAAAATTATTCCCCAGAATTGACACCAGCTATACTTCGCGCATCGCCGCCAAATATCCTGAAACTCATGAAAAAGTGCGAGAACGTTCTGGGCAAACTGCCAGATGTTTAGCTACTGAGTTCTTCCCAGAAGATATCCTGCTTGTAGCACATGGGGCATCTGTATTGGGGGGAGCAATGGGGCTAGTGGGGGAAATTGCCAAAACAGAAGTTAAGGCTTCTTTGTGTTCGTTGGTAAAAGTGGTACGCGAAGATCCAGAATGGTTATTGGAACTAAAGGGAGATACTTCCCATTTAACCCACATAGAGGAAGTGATTCGATTTGCCTAAACCTCTGATAGATATTTGTGTTCATAGCTTCTGCTACTTTGGGTATATCCCACAAATCAAGTAATTAATCCCCGAATAAGTTCTATGACATTGTTACTAGCAGGAGACATCGGCGGTACGAAAACTATTCTGCGATTGGTTGAAACATCAGATTCACCAGCTTTACATCCTATTTATCAGGAAAGTTACCACAGTGCTGATTTTCCCGATTTAGTACCGATAGTGCAGCAGTTTTTGGTCAAAGCTAATACACAAATACCAGAAAAGGCTTGTTTTGCGATCGCAGGCCCCATTGTCAAAAATACTGCCAAGCTGACCAATTTAGCCTGGTTTCTAGATACCGAACGTCTACAAGAAGAATTGGGTATCCCGCATATTTCTTTGATTAACGACTTCGCCGCCATTGGCTATGGCATTTCAGGTTTACAAGAACAAGACTTGCTGACGTTGCAAGTTGGTAAATCTCAACCTGAAGCCCCCATTGGGATTATTGGTGCTGGTACTGGCTTAGGACAAGGATTTTTAATTAGACAGGGAAACTACTATCAAGTTTTTCCATCAGAAGGTGGACACGCTGACTTCGCCCCTCGGAACGAGATCGAGTTTCAACTGTTGAGATACCTGCTGGGTAAACATGATATCCAGCGCCTTTCTGTGGAACGGGTAGTTTCTGGAATGGGAATTGTGGCAATTTACCAATTTTTGCGCGATCGCAAATTTGCCACAGAATCACCAGATATTGCCCAAGTCGTCAGAACTTGGGAACAAGAAGCCGGACAAGAAGAGAAAAGTGTCGATCCTGGTGCTGTAATTGGTACAGCCGCACTAGAAGGGCGCGATCGCCTTTGCGAACAAACCTTGCAATTATTTATCGAGGCTTATGGTGCAGAAGCCGGCAATCTCGCCCTTAAACTCCTACCTTATGGTGGTTTATACATCGCTGGTGGGATTGCGCCCAAAATTCTCCCCTTAATCCAAAATAACGGTTTCTTGTTAAACTTCACCCAAAAAGGCAGGATGCGCCGCCTCCTCGAAGAGATACCCGTGTATATTATTCTCAACCCGCAAGTGGGGCTAATAGGTGCTGCTTTATGCGCTGCTAGGTTATAACAGCTAGCATCATCAGTGAGATTGGTATCTCAAAAGGTAAAACTTATGACAGTTAAAAGTCTGTTACCATTAATCGCCGCCACCCTTATCTGTGGTGGTTCTGTTCTCGTGGAAGCGCGTCAACCCAAACCTCCCTCGGCTGTTGTTAAACCTAAGCCAACCGTCTCGAAACCCGTGCAGCCACAATGGAAAGTATACACGGCTCCAGATGGGCGCTTTACTATTTTGATGCCGGGAAGACCCAACAGAAATACCGAATACCAAAAAACTTACATGGGGGAAATTACTTTAGAAATATTTGCCGCCCAACCGCCAAAACAGGAAGTAGCATACATAGTTGCTTACAATGATTTTCCTTATAGTTATGGTCAAATAACTGACCCCCAAGCTGTACTTAATAATGCCAGGGATATGGCTTTAAAGACTACGAAAAGCAATTTAATTAGTCAACGAAATATTCGTAGTTATAATAATCATCCTGGTAAAGAAATTAAGTACATCAATTCTGGAGGGAAAATCACTATAAATAGAATGTATATTGCCCAAGGAAGACTATATCAAGTAATGGCAATAACTACAAAAAAACAGCAAAAAACATTAGCTAAAACTATTACTGGGTATTTAAATTCCTTCAATGTAGTTTTGAAAAACTGAAAAGGCTTAATTAAAATACCTCTTTAATTTAACTACGCAAAATCTACGAATAAAAAGATCCGCGACTTCTGCAAAAAGTCGCGGATCTGGGATGATCGCTGGAAAGTAAATCAAACTATAGGAATCCGGTTTGATTTGAAGAAAATATCCGTAGGATGTGAGCGCAAAGAGTACGGCATCAAACCCATGATAATAGTGCGTTACGAACTCCGTTCTAACACAACGCCAGTTGCTACAACGGATAGCGCAGCGTTAGCGAGTCATTGAGCGTCGGGAACCTCCGCAACGCACTGGCTCCTCTACAATATCTAATTTCGTTCAAAAATCAAATAGTAATCTTTAGATGTTACTCACTAGTCCCTAAAGTCACCCATTCAGGTGAAGACATACACAAATACTAATACATAGGATAAAGGAATATTAAGCAACCATGAAGCTTAATTATACGTCTAGTTATTAGTTTAGTAATAAAAATTTAATCCCAAAATACCAACTCGCTATTCTACACTTGCCCTTTAACTAAAAGGTACTAGTACACAGCAATATTTACAGGCTTCTATAAAATACTATGGCTACTCACATAGAAATTCCAGTTATTGGCAAAGTTAAGTATCCATTACGCTGGCTAATTGGGGTGATAGCAGGCGGTGCTTTGGTTGTTGGTACAGTCACAACCTACACCCTGATAAATCAAGCAACAAACAAAGACGATATTGCTCAATTAACTGTGCCAGTGGCAGCGCAAAACGTCACCTTGCGGATTACAGCTAGTGGTAAAGTCGTACCAGTTCAGAGCGTAAATATTAGTCCCAAGAACCCTGGAGTGTTATCGCAATTATATGTAGAACAAGGCGATCGCATTGAACAAGGGCAAATCCTCGCCCGCATGGATAGTGCCAGCATTGAAGCCCAGAGGAGTCAGTACCGAGCTAACTTAGCCCAAAGTCAAGCACAACTAGCCGAAGCCCTTGCTGGTAGTCGTCCTCAAGAAATCGCTCAAGCAAAGGCGCGGTTAGCACAAGCTCAAGCCCAGCTAGCCGCAGCCAGAGCCGGTAATCGTCCCCAAGAGATTGCCCAATCTCAATCCCAAGTGGATGCGGCTCAAGCAAAGGTGAACTACACCAGCGAACAGGTAAAGCGTTACCAATATCTATATAAAGAGGGAGCAGAGAAAAAACAATTACTCGATCAAGCTATCAGCGAAGACAAAAGTGCTAAAGCCAGTTTAGAAGAAATTAAAAAACGATTGTCATTAGTCCAAAGTGGCACTCGGACTGAGGAAATCGATCAACGCCAAGCTGCTGTAAATGAAGCCCGGGCTGCATTGATACTATTACAAGATGGCACTCGCTCTGAAGAAATTGTTCAGCGCCAAGCAGCTGTTGCCAGTGCTGAAGCTCAATTGAAGGGCGTGCAAGTCCAGTTGGAAGATACAATTATTCGCGCCCCGCTTTCGGGAATTGTGACGCAAAAGTATGCCGAACCGGGAGCCTTTGTCACACCTACAACTTCTGCTTCTACGAGTGCGTCGGCAACTTCTAGTTCAATTGTCGCCGTAGCACGCGGATTAGAAATATTAGCTCAAGTTCCCGAAGCTGATATTGGCAGAATTAAACAAAGGCAGCAAGTGGAAATTGTCGCTGATGCTTATCCCGATCGAGTTTTTAAAGGTCATGTCCGGCTGATTGCTCCAGAAGCAGTGGTAGAACAAGGTGTGACATCCTTTCAGGTGCGGGTTGCTCTAGATACTGGTACTGATAAACTGCGTTCTGGCTTAAATGTGGATCTGACTTTTTTAGGCGATCGCGTTAATAATGCTTTAGTCTTACCAACGGTGTCAATTGTCACTGAAAAAGGCAAAACTGGCGTACTTGTACCAGATGCAAATAATAAACCCCAGTTCCGTGAAATTACAGTTGGGGCACAAATCCAAGATCAAACTCAGATATTAGAAGGGCTTAAAGAAGGCGATCGCATTTTTGTTAATCCACCCAAAGACTACAAAATCGAAAAGGCAAAAGAAAAGAGTAATTCGTAATTATTAAAAGATGAATTTTTTAGAAAGTGTCCAAATGGCAGGGAAAACCCTGTTATCAAATAAATTGCGTAGTGCCCTCACTATGTTGGGTATCGTTATTGGTAACGCCTCAGTAATTGCCATGATTGGCATTGGTGAAGGTGGGCAAAAGTACGTTAATAAACAGTTGGAGTCATTAGGGCCAAATGTGCTGTTTGTACTGCCAGGTAATCAAGAAACTCAGCGCATCTCCTTTGAAGTACCAAAAACTCTGGTGTTACAAGATGCGGAAGCGATCGCTTCTCAAGTTCCAACAGTAGTAGGAGTTGCACCAGAACTAAATAGAAGACAGGTAGTTACATATCGCAATAGAAACACTGATGTCAACATCATTGGTACAACTCCCAGTTTCATATCAGTGCGGGATTTTGAAACTGCTAAGGGTCGGTTTTTCTCTGAGGTAGACATCAAACGCAGCAATCAAGTCGTGGTGCTAGGTGGAGACTTAGCAGAAAAACTATTCGGTAATAGTAACCCGATTGGTCAGCAATTGCGAGTTGGAAATACCAGCTTTCAAGTGATCGGGACGTTAACAGCCAAAGGTTCTAGTGTAGGAGCAGATTATGATGACGCTGCTTTAATACCGATTACAACTTCAGCAAACCGACTTGTAGGAAAGAATTCTCCCTATGGTATTTCTTTAGATTACCTCGTTGCAGCCGCTCGTGATTCAGAGAGCGTGGATGCAGCAGAGTTTCAAATTACTAATTTGCTGCGTCTACGGCACAAAATTAATGGTGAAGATGATTTCACCCTTCGCTCTCAAAAGGATGCCTTGCAAACTGTTGGTCAAATTACAGGTGCATTGACAATTATGCTAGCTGCGATCGCAGGTATATCATTGTTTGTCGGCGGCATTGGGATTATGAATATTATGCTAGTCTCCGTTACCGAACGCACCCAAGAAATCGGATTGAGAAAAGCGATCGGCGCAACTGAGCAAGATATTTTGCTCCAGTTCATCATTGAAGCAGTGATAGTTTCCGCAGCTGGCGGCTTAGTTGGGACTGCGGTTGGTATCAGCGGCATCCTATTAGTTGGAGCTTTGACACCTTTAGAAGCAAGTCTTTCTCCTGTAGCGATTAGTATGGCAGTTGGTGTTTCTGGTGGTATTGGTTTATTCTTTGGCGTTGTTCCTGCACGTCGCGCTGCTAAACTCGACCCCATTGTGGCTTTGAGAAGTGCTTGATGGCGATAATTAATCTTCCTGATTAGATTGACGTAAAGAGATATTTGTTAGGTAATTCACTAAATCATTTTGACTATTAAAATCCAACAGCGCCTCAGCTAAATCTTCTAGTTGAGCGATGGATAATGTGCGAATCTGCTGTTCTATCTCCGGAACTTGTATTTTACTACAGTGCGCTAAATCTAAGACATTACTTGATTAAAATACGTTAGCGATCGCTATAATCACATCTCTACCAACTAATAACTAAAATCCTTATGGCAAACACTATTTCAATTACCGATTCTCTAGTTCCCAATCACGTCCCTAAATCAACAATTATTCGTTTAGAGAATATCTTTAAAATTTATGGTATTGGTGAAACCGAAGTCAAAGCACTCAACGATGTAAATTTGACTATCCACCAAGGCGAATATTGTTCAATTATGGGGCCTTCTGGTTCAGGTAAATCTACAGCTATGAATATTATCGGCTGTCTAGACCGACCCACAGGCGGACATTATTACTTAGATAATATTGATGTGGCCCAAATGGACGATCGCTCCTTAGCGCACATTCGCAATAAAAAGCTGGGGTTTGTCTTCCAACAATTCCATTTATTACCCCAACTAACAGCATTAGAAAATGTGATTCTGCCAATGTTGTATGCTGGCGTAAATCCAAAAGAAAGAAGCGATCGCGCCACCGAAGCATTGACGCGAGTGGGTTTAGCAAATCGCCTCAACAACAAACCCACTCAACTATCTGGTGGACAACAACAAAGAGTAGCGATCGCTCGAGCAATTGTCAATCGTCCTGTAGTCCTCCTAGCCGATGAACCCACCGGCGCACTTGATTCACGTACAACCCAAGAAGTCTTAGATATCTTTAGCGAACTCAATACCACTGGAATCACCGTTGTCATGGTGACACATGAGCCAGAAGTTGCCCGTCAAACTCAGCGCATCGTTTGGTTCCGCGATGGTCAAGTGGTACACTCTAACCTAACTCCATCTGACTTAACTCAGCTGGCAATGTCCTGATTAAGCTTTTGAGTGCTGAATGCTGAGTAAGAAAAAAAGTACTCAGTACTCAGCACTCTTCATGCTTAACAGGTAACACTCAACAGTCAACATGAAATCTCTTTTAGAGATGGGATGAGCTTACAAACTCGGTGTTTTTCCAGTTTCTGCTTGCGTTGCGATCGGCTTAACATCGGTGTAACCTACTTCACCAGATATTGTCCGAAAAATCGAAATTTGCTCATCAAAATCTAATCCTTCAATCTGAGAAAGCAAATCGTTAATTGCCTGACTCGGCTCGTAGCTAGCTGGTAAGTCAACCACCTTATCGCCCATAGCTACTGCCCAAGCATACCAAACTAACAGCTGGTTATTTTCTTTTATCGCCCCATAAGCACGAGAATATTCTGTATCTTTGCGGTTAACAATATCCCGCATAATATCTAGTTGCTGCTCATCAGATAACTCAAAATAATCTCCCAGCAGAAGCGGTGCTAACTCAGGTTCAGCAGCAGCAGGAGCCGCTGGGGTAATAGAATCACCCATTTTTTTATAAACCAAATAGAACCAAGCTAACTTTGCATCGGTATCTAAATTGTTAAAGGCATCTACCAATTTTTGAGTTTCATTGCTCTGGGCTTGAGAAATAGTTTTATCGTAACTTGCAGTCATAATTGTATTTCCAAAGAAATTTTACATGCCAAACTAAGGACTACCAAAGTTTGAGTATCAGCTTCTACTATCGAGAGAAAGAGTTATATTAATTGCAAATTACGGCTTTAATGTGTCTTTTAATAGAGGTAAAGTCTCTCCTAAAGGAGCAGGGAAAGAGCCAATTATCTTGTTATGCTTTTTCTAGTAAGCAATAAAAATTTAACTTAAGGAATTTAATTATGCCTGATGAAGTAAAGCCCAATGTTAATGAAGCTCCCACTCATGATGCCCAATTAGCTGCCGAAAACATAGCTAGTGGTGAAGAAAAAGCGCCAAGTGTCAATTTTGATGCTGATTATGCAGCTGCACAAAAATTCAGCGTGAGTGAAGTCGATCGCACAGGTGAAGGTGCAAACGCCGCTGAAGCAGCTACTGCACCTAAATATCAAACCTCTACACCAGTAGACACAAAAACTCAAGCGCAGTCAACTGGTAATCCTGATGATTATGTCGAGTTAGCTAAAGAAGTTGGGACTTCTAAGACTGAGGGTGTAGCTAATGTCAGTGACGATCTAGTAAAAGAAGCTTTGGAAAAAGGCGAACGGAAAAATTAAGTTTTTCTGATATCTTGCTATTTTGTAGGGTGGGCAATCTCACAGGTATTAAAATTGAAATTTTCGGTATTGGTAGACATGTCCCGCCCTACTGTTTTGCTCGATAAATAAAATCGATAGTAAAAATTTGGACTATCGAATTTTTAATATTAACTAATTAATGACTATTCATCACTTCTAATAGTTCACTAGGTTGCTTAATTAAATAATCTGGATTTTGTTTGGCTAGTACTTCAGGTGAGTTAAAACCCCAAGTTACTGCAATTACTTGAATATTTGCTTTCCTTGATGCTTCTATATCTCTAGTTTCATCTCCAACATAAATAACTTCTTGAGGTTGGAGTTGATTTTGCCTCAGTACATTATTAATTATGGTTGTTTTACCAAAAATTGTAATTCCTGAGTAGATAAAATCAAAGAGGTGATTTAAATCATTAATTGTGAGAAATTGTGTAACATTTTCTTTAGAGTTAGAAGTGATAATTCCTAGTTTATATCCTTGATTTTGTAGTTCTATTAGTGCTTCTTTAATTCCCGGAATTGGCTTTAATTCTGGGATTTTATTTTTTAATTCTCCTTTAACTTTTTTAACTAGAAAAGGTATTTTAAATAGAGAAACTCCTGAATACTTAATAATTTCCCTAGATGTTAAGTTTTTAAGGAAGCCTAATTGCTCTGGGCTGATATGCCTATAACCAAAGTCTACAGCTAGACGATTAGCAATACTTACAAGGGCATCTACGGTATCAGCAATAGTGCCATCAAAATCAAAAATAATTACTTTCGGGGTCATTATTTGCCTGGATGCGTCAAGATTAGCTAGGGCGTTGCGTCGTAACATTTCTGGCTTAATCCGCCGCAAGGCAGATGCTGGAAATCTGTTATCCCACTCCCGATCTGAGATTTGGGCTAATTCTAGCAGCTTGGGAGCAATATTCACTGGATTTGGTTGAAACTCTGAAATATCAGTTGTTTGGGCAAAACGTTGATTCCAAGGACAAACATCTTGGCAAATATCACAACCAGCAACCCAGCCTTGCAAATGGGGTGTGAGTGTCTTTGGCAGTTTGTCATCCCGATTTTCAATTGTATGATAAGCGATGCAGCGATTAGCATCGACCACAAAAGGCTGAGTAATTGCACCTGTAGGACAAGCTTGAAGACAACGAGTACAGCTACCGCAGTGTTCTGTGTGCGGGCGATCGCTCTCTAGTTCCAAATTGGTCAACACTTCTCCCAAAAATACCCAAGAGCCATATTCCCGTGTAATCACATTACCATTTTTGGCAATCCAACCTATTCCGGCTTGTTGAGCTAACACTTTATCTTGCACCGGGCCAGTGTCTGCATAATAACGAACTCTTACACTTTCATCTAGCGATTCCAGCCATGTCGATAGCTGCTTGAGTTTTTTATGCATCACTCTGTGATAGTCCCTTCCCCAACCATAGCGGGAGATTTTGGCATAAGCCTTGCCTTTGGGACGTTGATGTGGTGTGTAGTAATTTAACGCCACACTTATTAGCGATCGCGCTTCTGGCATAACTAAACGGATATCCTGACGTTTTGGGTTAGCCATCCATTTCATATCGGCGTGATAACCCAGTTCAATCCATGCTTGTAACCTCTGCGCTTCTGTAGCATCTATACTATCTACAGCAGCAATTCCAACTTTGTGAAAGCCCAACTCGCTGGCTTTTTCTTTCACTACATTGCTGCTTGTTACGGAATACTGACTCATTTTTTTATTTGGATCTTGCCTAAATCAAGGCTTGATTATTATACATTGCCTAGTCAATAGCTTTAATTAATATTTGTTACTTTCTCTAGATATAAATTTTATTTATTCAGGACTTACACAAAAAATAGCCCAAACTTTGATTTCTAGTAAGGGCAATTCATGAATTGCCCCTACCAGGTATACTGTTGCGTAAGACCTATTATTGCAATGCAACACCTCTACTTCTATCGTGAGGAAGATTTACCAGTATATAGTAATCTACCTCAACAGCAGCTTTCTTTTTAGCAATTTTTGTAGTGAAATTAATATTTAGCTAGCATAATCTAGATAATTTTATGATCGAAAATGCAAAGAATAGAAACCCCTAAATTTATTTATGGGGATCATTAATTTTGAATTTTGAATTTTGAATTCGGAGCGAAGCGACGTGACCTCTGCTGAATTTATATCGCCAGCGCAGTTAAAAGAAGAATTCCAGATCGAGGGAATTACGGAAACCAGCGTACTGCGTTATTTTGAAACCTTAAATGCTGGAGAATTTGAGGAAACTGCCGCCTTGTTTGCGGTAGATGGTGTGATGCGTCCACCATTTGAATCTGATATTGTGGGGACAGATGCGATCGCAACCTACTTAAAACAAGAAGGGCAAAACATTAAAGCTTACCCCAGCACAGGAATAGCCGAGACTTTAGACACTGGCGAGATTCAAATCCAGGTGACGGGTAAAGCCCAAACTTCCTGGTGTAGTGTCAATGTCTTGTGGCTATTTATCCTCAACCAACAACGGCAAATTTCCTATACTCGAATCAAACTTTTAGCTTCTCCCCAAGAACTACTTTCTTTACGTCAGGAAAAATAGCAAATAATTATAATCTGTTAGGAAATGTTTGATACTACCCAAATTCAAATCTAGGCATCAAAAATTCCTATAAATAACTTTTGTCTATTTGACTAATTCGGGTAAAGTAGCTTGTAATTTAAGACAGTTTGCACCATCAATTTGCAACTGGTAATCTACTTTATCCATGAGACGATTCATAATTAGCCATCCATAACCACCTTCTTGTTTTTCCAGAGGGTTTGGAGCGTAATAGTTAGACATATCAAAACCTTCGCCGTAGTCCCAAACTTCTAGAGCCAGATCCCGGTCTTGCACTTCCAAACGTAGTAAGATTGGTAAATTTGGTTTATCTTTGTGGGCATGACGGACTGCATTTGAGTAGGCTTCCACCAAAGCCAATCTCAAACGACTTGATTGCCTCGACCAATCTACAGATTCTCCTAGCTGGATTTTCAAACATCCCAGCAACCAGTTTTCGACAATATTCAGAAAACTCAAGTCACTTGGTACATGAAGCTCACTTTTCATCACTTACAAAATCTCCAGTGAAAGTATAGTTTGATCGTCTTCTTGAATGTGGTTATCTGCCTGGATGCGAGCTAGTAAATGGTTGAGAGAAAGCGGTTGTTCCTCTTGTTGTAAAAGTTGCCAAAGACCATCTTGATTTAACATAGAACGGTTCACGTCCTCACCACCAGACCCGGTTTTTACTGTTAAATCAGAATCATTTGAGATCATTGCTTCTGTAATTCCATCACTGGCTAGTAACAATGTATCTCCGGCAGCGAGAACCAAACGACCAGACTGTGCCTGCCACTTGGGTAAGATTCCCAAAGGAACGCTGCGGACTTTGAGGTAATTAGGATTGTTGGCTAAAGCGTCTTTGCGTGACCATAGCAGTGGATAGATATGACCGGCATTAGTGTAGACTAGTTCCTTAGTGCTAGGGGTATAACAAGCTAACACAAGAGTGACGAAATAATTGTTGCTAATTAAATCTTCACTCAGAGCGTGATTGAGGTTTTGCATAACCACATTCGGCTCGGCTGGTGTTTCTTGAGATAATTCCCGGCGCAAAACTGAAATAATACTAGCCATAAATAAAGCGGCTGGCACACCTTTCCCAGAGACATCACCCACTGCTAACCATAAATCGCCTTTGGGATGAACAAACACTTCAAATAAATCGCCTCCTACTTCCCGCGCCGGATAACAGCAGGCTTGCACTTTCACACCTTTGATGTCAGGTAAAGTTTGGCGCAGCAGGTTGTATTGAATTTGCCGAGCCACTTCCAATTCATTATGAATCTGCTGTTGCTTTTCTTGAAGGCGCTGGTAGAGTTTTGCTTGAGAGAGGGCTAAGGCTGCTTGTTCGGCAACACCTGCAATGAGTTGGATGTCTTCATCTTGCCAGGGGCGATCGCGTCCCCATTGATGGAGAGCTAGCACAGCCAACAAATGCTGTTGGTAGCTAAGTGGCACAACCAAATGGTGACAGGGGTTGCCCTCGTATATTTCTTGAGTAAGTTGATAATGACCCGTTTCCAGCACTTTTTCAATTAAAACACTGGGGTCGAAGAAGCAATCTGATACATTGGATTTAGGGTCGCGGTATGAAAACTCGTCTTGGATCAGGCGATCGCCCTCTACTGGTCTGAGCAAGCAACTGCTAGCATCAAATGTTTGTCCAATGGTTGCTACAATCTTTTGCAGCATACTATCGTAATCTAAAGACTCCCGAATTGCGGTTGTTACGGCATTAAACAAAGATTCTCGCCGTAAAGCCCGACGCAACTCTTGTGTGCGCTTTTTGACTACGCGATAGGTATCGGTAGCTTGCTCAACTAATGCCCTGAGTTTATCTGGATTCCAGGGTTTGGTAATATACTTAAATACCTGACCAGAGTTAATAGCATCCACCAAATCTTCGACATCAGTAAAACCAGTTAACAAAATCCGAATCGTGTCTGGAAAGCGCTCCACTGTTCGACTAAAAAATTCGGTGCCATTCATTTCTGGCATTCTTTGGTCAGAAATAATTACGGCCATTTCGCCAAATTGGTCTAAGATTTCCAGAGCGCCAAAGGCATGATTGGCTTTATATACTTGAAAATCTCTTCTAAAAGTACGGTAGAGTAAATCTAGGTTATCTGGCTCATCATCTACCACCATGAGCTTAAGTTTTTCGACCCCTGTCTCAGCCATATTAGACTTTAGTTTTCAGATGTTTGAATGGCGATATAGTGTGATGTTTATCCCACCTAATAAATCATAGAAAATTAGAGAAGTCATTCACTTTCAAAAAATCGCTTTCTCAAAGTTGTGAGTTTCTCTAGATCGTTCTCAATTGCTCCACATCAAAATTACCTTTACCCAACTAACCCAGAACGCAAGGCGCGGACTGCTGCTTGGGTACGGTCATCGGCACATAGTTTATTCAAAATATTGCGAACGTGAGTTTTAACAGTCCCAACAGTGATATAAAGTCTTTCGGCAATTAGTGCATTACTACAACCTTCGACAATCAACTGTAGCACTTCTAATTCCCTTTCTGTCAGGGTGTAAGGTTGAATTCCTTCCAGATTCTCGACATCATCCGGGTTAGAAGCAATAGTCTTGTTATCTACAAAAGCTGATTCCAACTTTTGAGGATTTTGTTGAGCTTGTTGTAATACAATTCGAGCGATCGCTGGATCGATCCAGGCGTTGCCATTGTAAGTTACTCTCACTGCTTCCAGCAAATTCTCAAATTTGATATCTTTCATACAGTAAGAGTCTGCACCAGCAGCAAAAGCTGCCAAAACAGCTTCTTTATTATCCCGCAGCGTCAAAATTAACACCTTTGTGGCTAGCTGCTGTCCATTAGTAGTAGATTTTACCTCCCGTGTTAACTCAATGCCATCTTTATCTGGTAAACCAATATCTACAATAGCAATATCTGGTTGTAGCATTTTTAACATTTTTAGTCCCTCAACAGCATTAGCAGCTTCACCTACAACTTCAAGTTCATCCTTTTGGATTAACGCTGTCCGAATACCTACACGAGTGAGGTCATGATCTTCAATCAAAACAATACGAATTTTACTCATAGCCAACTTCAGCCCGTTACACTACCTTAACCATAAAGTCTAGTTTCGTGACATACTTCCACACTCACTGCAAGCAGTATAGTGGAGACTTCTGTTCCCGAAACCAGAGTTGTGAGTTTAACGTTTTATACTGAGTGAATATTACACCTTGATAGTAAAATTTGCACTGATTTAGCATAACCACAAGGGTTCTGAGGAATTCTCACTTCTACAACCGCAGGCTTGTAGAGTTAAATCTTAAGTTGGAGAGGATGTGAAGTTTTCTATTCTTGCAGGGTAATAGGGATCTTTCTGTAGTTGAGTTCTAACCTAAAAAAAAATTTGATAAACTTAACGTTCAAGGAAATCTGGTGTGAGAGTTACTCAACAATAGGCTATGTCTAAAGGCAATCAAGCATTTTCAGTATTGGGAATACCAGTTCATGTGATGGCTAACTATCCAGCCTGGTTGTTAGAATGTCTCCAGCAAGGCAGAGGAATTCATGTAGTAACGCTCAATGCAGAAATGACTATGCAGGCAGAGCAGAATCAACTCCTCGCCCAGATCATTAAAAATGCTGAACTAGTAATTCCAGATGGAGCCGGGGTTGTTCTGTATTTGCGATGGTTATTATGGCAAAAAGTGCAGCGTTTTCCGGGGATTGAATTAGCAGAAAAACTTTTGCAAGAACTTGGACAACAGAAGACAGGGGCAAAGGTATTTTTTTATGGAGCAGCGCCTGGAGTAGCCTCAAGTGCGGCAGATTTTTGGCGGCAGCAAATTCCAGATTTGAATATAGTAGGCACTCATTCAGGCTACCATTCCCCAGAAGAAGAAGCACAATTGAAACAAACTCTCGCTCAATTGCAGCCGCAAGTGATTTTTGTCGGTTTGGGAGTGCCACGTCAAGAGTTATGGATTGCCGAAAACCGCCATTTGTGTCCCCAAGCAATTTGGATTGGGGTTGGTGGTAGTCTTGATATTTGGTCAGGAACTAAAACTCGCGCTCCCGCCTGGTTAGGAAATAATAATTTGGAATGGTTGTATCGCCTTTATCAAGAACCTTGGCGTTGGCGGCGAATGTTGGCTTTGCCAGCTTTTGCAATGAAATCGTTTGTTTATCGGTTGACGGCAAAAGGGGCAATTAGTTAAGAGTGGGGCATGGGTAAGAAGCAGGGGAGCAGGGAGCAGGGAGCAGGGGAGCAAGGAGAATAACTATTCCCAATGCCCAATTCCCAATTCTAAGTGTTATTACTTGGTTAATCTTAAAGGCTGTAAAAATTTTAAATTTTCTTTGTTGAATTTTAAATTCCCAGGCGAAACCTGGGAATCCTTATTTTTGAGAGGAATGTCACATCTAAGCTGACTAGCTGTTTAGTTGTGGGTATAAGGAAAATTTAACAATGCCAGTATTAACGACTCAAGTTAAGACAAACAAATCCGTTCATAGAGAGAACTGTAAAACTCAACAGCACGGTAGTAATACTATTGCAAAGGTAACATTACAATCTGTAAGCAAGACCTATGCTAATGGCACTCACGCCTTGTTGAATGCAAACCTTGAGGTAAAAAAGGGAGAATTTCTGTTTATTACTGGGCCAAGTGGTTCTGGTAAATCTACGCTCTTGAAAATGTTGTATGGCCAGGAGTTGCCTACAGAGGGGGAAGTAATTGTTGATGAGTGTAATATAGCGGGTTTACGGGGCGATCGCTTGTCATTATTCCGGCGACGCATTGGCATTGTGTTTCAAGATTACAAACTGATTAGCCAACGAACAGTCGCAGAAAATGTAACTTTTGTACTGCAAGCTCAAGGGTATACCCGTAAAGAAATTCAACGACGTTTAGAACCAACCTTAAAGCTAGTGGGTTTGCTGAGTAAAGCTGACTGCTTCCCAGATCAACTGTCTGGAGGAGAGCAACAACGGGTGAGTATTGCTAGGGCGATCGTTGGTACACCGCCCCTGCTGTTGGCAGATGAGCCGACTGGAAATCTCGATCCAGATAATTCCTGGCAAGTGATCCAAATCCTCCAGAAGTTAAATTCCTTTGGCGCTACGGTAATTGTTACCACCCATGATGAACAATTAGTGCGGCGGTGCAATCATCCGGTAGTGCAAGTTCGTAATGGACTGCTGTCTCGAAAATAAGTATTGGGGATTGGGGATTGGGGATTGGGGATTGGGGATTGGGGATTGGGGAATTGGGAATTAATTAGGACTCATCATTCAACAAATGACAAATGACAAATGACAAATGACAAATGACAAATGACTAATAAACGTGATGTTTAACTTTTGGTGATATGGGTACAAAAGGTACTGCTGTTTTCAAGGGGAGTGCTTGTAGGCGATGGTCTGCGATCGCATCCTGTTGATCGCAAGCTTGTAAACTCTTAAAAGCTGCGTCTCGGATTGCAACTTCCTCTTCTCGACTTAGTAAGAGTTGTAAGCATTCAACTACATCTTGCTGCACTGAAGGATCAACTCGCTGACGGCTGATGAATTTAGTTAGTTGACGTAGGGCAATCAATCGTTTCAATGGATCTTTGTCTGTTAAATTCACCAACAACCGATCTAGGTGGTCTTCTTCTCGATTTTCATAGAAGTTGACAAATTGCCATACCAATAAAATTAAAGTTAATAGGGTTCCTACACCTTGGACGATAGCACCAGCAGCGATCCAAGAACTGCGAGAGTCGATCCAAATTGCCGCGGCCATGTAAGTGATAACAGTCGCAAGACCACCACTAATAACTGCTAAAACTAATCGACGATTTGAACTATTTAAGAACTTACGTATTTTAGACCAGTGCAATTGCCAGTCCCACTTCTGCATTGAGTAAACCAATACCATTACCCCAATGCCCATTAAGAGAGCCAATAGCAGCATCCAGTTCCACAAGAACATTGCAACAAAAATTGTCAGGAACCCAAGAAAGCCCCCAGGCCCAGAGAAACGCTTCAATTGTTGCTTTGTAGCTCCCTTTGTCTTGAACAATGGATGCGACCAGTTCCAGTTGGGGATTTGGTTGATCAATTGCTGCCAATAAGACGAAGCCTGTGCCAAAGTGTTTACCTACTTGATTACGAAATTACATATTGTCTAAGTTTGACTAGAAATGAAGCAAGGGTGAAGACCCAAACTACGAAATATCCGGTTTTTATCGACGGATAGTAGACTAGTACAGCATGGCGCAAATAAAGATACCATTTAAAATGGCTCAAAGCAAGGGCTTAACAATTCAAAATTCAAAATTAAAGACATTTTGCCTACGCTACGCGATCGCAAACAGACGCGGATTTAAACTTTAACTGTAGCAAGATCATCGTAGGGTAAGTAAGACTACGTATAGCAGATGGGTCTTAGGTATTAAACCCTTTGACTTACGATCAAAGCTTTTTACAGACAAAAACGAAAGTTATCAAGGGTGAATTGACCATCAAAAGCACAGAAGGTAACGCTGTAGATGTTATTCACATTTATAGATAATAAGGTATTGGGGGAAATTGCGGAGTCTGAATTGGCAAGATTAGCGGTTGGTAGTGCAGATTGTCCGAGGAGTTGGCGATCGCGATCGTAGGCGGAAAGTACTAGCCGTTGCGAACTCGTTACAAAGGCGCTAACCGAGTTCACCGGACGTAAAAAAGTAGCTTCTAAAAATCCGCTTTTGGGCGCTCCCATTAAGACTGTTAGCCCTGAATAGCTGGGAAATGCTGGATTTGATGGCTGTATGGCCAGAGAATTGTGAAAGATTACTCCCCAGTGTTCATACTGGCGCTCTACTGCTTCAAAACACTTCAAGTCTTCTAAGTCTAAACAAATACAAGTAGGTACAGCCACACTGACATCATCAATAGCTGACTCGCCCTGATTTGCCCAAGCTGAAGCTTTAATTTCATTTTGTATATTAAACTTGTCAAGCGCAAATTGAGCGTCTTCAATCATTAGTAGTTTAGTTGATTGAAGAGTAGCCTGCTTTCCCATGACATCCCGCCTTTACAATTAATTAAATGAATAATCAGATTTAGTAATATATCAAAAACTACTGTTTCTATATACAAAACTAGAATTAATAGCTTGTGAAGATAAGCATTTTGAGTTTTCTTGATGCTCAAAATAATCTATGAGTTTTCTGATAGACTACCATAAAAACTTATGTTTTATTCACGGTTTAGTGATCCTCGCTACCAGATAAAATGCCTATAAAACAGTAGTTACAACGTTGATTTACTTTTTGTTGCTAAAAAAAATCACCAAATCTTTATAAGTAATCCAATAATTTTATATTTACTTAATCTAACGAGAGCGAGAAGCTCTAGAGTGGTTGGTTCGCTGATAATAGGAGTGAGGAGTTTGAACTAAATAAGTAAGTATTCTGGAATGACCAAAGAAGATGCGGTGAGGCAAGGCAACGATCAAATCCTCTCTCAGTGTCCCCGCATTCACAGGTCTATTGTGTTACTTGTGCAATTAATTACTACAATCAACAAAAAATAATTATGTTTCAACCAGTAGGATTTAACCAAAGCTCGATAAATACCTCACTAGGTAGGATGGTATATTATACTGCCTCTGGATCGCCTTGGCAGGACAATATAACTGCCAACGAGGAGCGGGAAACTTTGGTATTTCTGCACGGCTTTGGTGGTGGATCTTCTGCTTATGAGTGGTCGAAAGTTTATCCGGCTTTTGCTGCTGAATATCGAGTCATTGCGCCCGATTTAATTGGCTGGGGTAGGTCTGAGCATCCGGTACGGAATTATAATATTGATGATTATTTAACCACGATTCGGGAGTTTTTTGAGCAGACTTGTACTGGGCCAGTAACTGCGATCGCTTCTTCTTTGACCGCAGCCTTTACAATTAGGGTAGCAGCAGCTAATCCTGATTTATTCAAGTCTTTAATTCTCACTACCCCTGCTGGACTTTCAGACTTTGGCGAAAACTACTCGCGTAGCTTTTTTGCCCAGTTAGTCAGCGTTCCCGTTGTTGACCGTTTAATTTACAGCACTGGAGTAGCTACCAGTGGAGGTATTCGCAGTTTCTTAGAGCAACGGCAATTTGCTCAATCTAATCGAGTGTATGAAGAAATTGTAGATGCTTATTTACAATCCGCCCAACAGCCGAATGCTGAGTATGCAGCACTGTCATTTGTCCGTGGCGATTTATGCTTTGATTTATCTCTTTACATTCAACAGTTGACCACGCCTACTGCAATTATTTGGGGACAAAAGTCAGAATTTACAGGGCCATCAATTGGTCGCCGCCTCGCCGAAATGAATCCCCAAGCAATCCGATTTTTTCAACAATTGGAAAATGTAGGGTTAACACCACAGTTGGAAGTACCGGCAGTCACAATTGGGTTAATTCGCAAATTTTTGCCTTTGCTTAATTAGTGGAATTAGTGGTTTTTTATTTTCTCTCTTAGAGATTGCTTCAAAAGTCTAATTTAGCTCCTAGAAGTCTTGGCTATACGAGATTTTACCCACTAGCCTGCGGGAATGCTAAGGGCAAACGTGGGTTAGTTTTTCATGTTTTTGGCGTAGCTAAAGTAATTTTATGTAAGTAGGTCAAATTAAATACCTCACCCTGCCTCCAGCTTCCCTTTTCGATACTTTGGAGAGGGATTGAGGGTGAGGTTTGATCTTATATTTAATTACGCCTACTTACTTAGTAGAAAATTCTCTTCGCTCAATACTTTACTTTCATTATGGTATTGAAAATGACTATCCTATCTAACCTGAGTTGATAAATTGCTAATTACACAAACAAAATAAGCCATAGCAAATTATAATAGCGGGTAGATTATCTGATGATTATTCCAGAGCCAATTAAAAAATTTATCAGATGGATACAAGGTTTTGACCATCATCTTTTACAGAATGAAGCTGATGTAAAAGAAAAGCTTATTTTGCCAATGTTTCACCATCTCTGTTATCCAGAGAAATGTTATCGTGAATACCCTTTAAAAACATCTAAATTAGGAAAGTACGGCAAAACTTCCGAAATTGCTCAGATTTATTATGCTACAGATGAGCTTGAGCAACAAAATACAGATACTTCCCTTGTTTTTATTGAACTTAGAGAACCACAAAAAAACAAATTAGATGATCCTGCTGACCAAGCTAAATTTTATAGTGAGTATTTTAATACATTATTTTTTATTATTACTAACGGATATGAAATAAAGGTTTTTCAACGGTCGTGTTGTGATCAAAAGCTAATATTTGATATAAATATAGATGTGCTAAAAAATCATGATATTGCATTAAATTTTTATAATAAACTAAACTTTAATTTTGTTAAAAAGCTTGATAAGAATACGGTAAGTGTTTTAACTGCTAATAAATATAATTTAATCGAAAGATTCCTCAGACAATATCCTAAGTTACAGGATGTTTTAGAAAAATGTGATTTTGAGCCTTATTCTACTAAAGAAGGCTACCGCTTAGTTGTTGTGAAGAAGAAAGTAGCGATCGCATGTAATTTACCCAAGGCTTTTGGAGAGGGTAGTTGTGAAATAGAGTTCAGCAGCCTTATTTTGAAAGGTTTAAAAATTTACTTAAATCATCAAGATATTTTAGGTCAATTAATGACTGGATTGCACACCCAACCAAATTGGGGATGTCGTCGGTTTTTTAAACAGTTAGATAGAAATAATTTTGAGGTATATTTAGGTCAAACAACTCTAATTTTATCAGATAAAGAAACAGCAGAATTATGTTTATGTATTGATGGTGTTTGTCAAGAATATAAAAATTTAATCATTGAATTTGAAAATAGTTTAGAAACATGGAATTTTGAATTTGTAAATTTCTCAGGGAGTCGAGGTTTTATCCTTTTTTCTGTAAGACAAGAACTATGGAATTTAATGCAGCAGTTTGCTAATGAATTTGATTATACTAAAGGCAAGTCAGAATGGCATCTGTTTCATAGAAATAATATGTCAATTCGAGTGAGTGGAGGAATTCGCGATCATACATTTATCTTTTCTAAAATTGATATAAATTCTTCGTTATTACCTAACAATCAAATTAATATAATTTATGAGCTAAATGATGTTAATTTACAATCCATTGATAGAGAGAAATTTACCTCATGGCAGCAAGATATTGGAGTCCGGGGAACTTGGACGGCTAGATATACTAAGCAGTGGCTATTAGAGAAATATATTCCCAAAGTGATTAATTATTACTCACAAGAGTCTCAGATATCTGAAGCCGAATGGCTAGCAAAAATAACAAATTATACAAGCGATCGCGTGCTTATTTCAGAAATTGATAATATTAAAGATTTTGCACCTTATCTTCGTGATATCCAATCTTGGCTACATATATATATAGAAAACATTGCTGCTTCTCTATTGAAAGTATATTATCAAGCCTATACGAATTTGGTGCGTAATACTGATTCTTCCATAACAGGTATAGACTATATTGTAGGAAATTTGCGTCGGATTGAATGGAAAAATACACCAGAAGGAATGTCGAACATCACAGATTGGAAAAACTTGACTTTTAAACATGCTATTGACTGCTTAGATAAGCAAGTAGCAAGAATAAATAATTGTGAATACGAGAATAGTTTAAATGCAGATTTAATAACTCGAACATTTATTTGGATTATAGAAAATGGAAAAATTTCTTTCTCGCAAGCTCAATTAAATGCTGCTAAACAGGCTGTGCTACCACTTTGGGAACAAAGTCGCTTTGAGATGCGCCATGTATATCCGAATCGATAAAGCTACATAATATACTGTAAATTCAACACAAATCTAGGTAAGACATTTTCTCCTGATAAACTAGCTGGATTGTCTAATATTTCTACATCTTTCCCTGGACGATAAATTTCTACTCGCTGGTTTTTCCTATCAATTAACCATCCTAGTTGAACACCATTTTCGATATATTCCTGCATTTTCTCCCGTAACTCTTTCAAAGAATCAGTACGAGAACGCAACTCTATTACAAAATCAGGACAAATAGGGGCAAATTTTTCTTGTTGTTCTGGGGTTAAAGCGTTCCACCGTTCAATTTTTACCCAAGAAGCATCAGGAGAACGTTCTGCACCATTGGGTAGCGTGAAGCCAGTTGAAGAATCAAAAACTTCGCCTAAATTACTTTCTGAATTCCAAATAGCTAATTGAGTGGTAATCTTAACATTACGTCTGCCAGTATCACTACCTGTAGGTGGCATAATTAATAATTCCCCTGATGCTGTACGCTCAAATCGATAATCGCGGTTTTTCTGACACATCTGGAAAAACTGCTCGTCAGTTAAATCGATTTTCAATTTCAGTGTACAAGGGAACGTGGTTGTAACAGCGTCCATAACCTATCCTGAACATCTTTACTTTCTAGTTTAGTAGTGTATGGTTTGCGATCGCCTGCAATAATTCTAGAAAGTGCGTTGACGCTAGTATTTAAGCATTTCCGCCCAAGATAGAAGAATCATAGTGCTGTAGCAAATCTTCTGGATCGTTGTAAATTGCGATCGCTCCCGACAGTTGTTCATCGCTAAAGCCACCGCAACGCAAAGCAATCACACCTACCCCTGCTTTGCCGGCAGACTCAATATCGTAGGGGGAATCTCCTAGCATCACTACTTTTTCGGGTGTCATTTTCCCTTTGTTCAAGGCGGCTTCTACAATGTCAGGAGCAGGTTTAGATGCTTCGGCATCATCGGAGGTAGTTACTTCTGATAGCAAATCATCTACTTGGGCAATTTTGAGCATGATATCAAGTTCTTCAGAACTTGCTGAACTAGCAACAATTAGATGCAATCCCGATTTTTGCATCTTTAATATTAAGTTTCTGCTCCCATTTGCAGCAGCAATTTGCGGTATATATTTGTCAAATAATAGTTCTTTGCGTAGTTTAGCGATCGCTTTGCCAGTTCCTTCTTCATCATTTAATTCTGGCACTACTTTGGGAATTAGTTGATCTCCACCCATGCCCATAAGTGGTCTGAGTGTTTCAAGTGGCACTTCTAAGTCATAAGCTGCAAATGCCTCTACCCAGGAATTTGCATGAGCATCATTACTTAAAACCAGTGTGCCATCAACATCTAAAATCACGCCCTCTAATGCCATGAAAAACCTCAACTGACGTTTTGTTTCATTGATGATGACATGGCAAATAATTTACTTCATCGTCCCAGCAGAAGAGAAAAGGGTTAAACAAGAGAAGAGATGGCGATCGCCTGAGATAATTTAAGAGAGCGTTGACGCGACCTCACCTCAAAGTTTCACTATACCCAGGCTGATTTGAATTGCTCTATCTACCTGTGCCATTGCTTCTGTCCCCAAAATTCCCAGACGTTTAATCAGCCTTTGCTTGTCAATTGAGCGAATCTGATTGAGAAGTACAACGGAATCAACCTTCAAACCGCCTTCTGGTACTTTAATCAGCACTTCAGTAGGATACAAAGGTTCTGTAAACTTTGAGGTGATGGCAGCTACAACTGTGATTGGACTGTGTTTATTAGAAACATCATTTTGTAAAATTAAAGCTGGGCGTGTTTTTTTAATCTCTGCACCAATAGTTGGCTCGAAATTGACTAAGTATATTTCACCGCGTTTGGGGTAGTTTACTTTTCGTTCTTGTTCCACAATTCTTCTTCCAAGTCAAACCATTCTTCCGCTAACCCCAAATCGCGTTCCGCCCGTTGGATGGCTCCCTTTTTTAACTGTTCTCTAAGATTGACTAAGGCTTTTTCAGCAATATAATATTGTACAGCTTCATTGATGAATCGACTGCGTTCGCGTAGCGTTTCCTCTGGAGAATCGCCTTTTTCAATGACTTGATTAATTAGTTCAATTGTCTCATCTGGCAAGGTGATGTTAATCCGGCGATGCATAATTTTTCGCTCTGTTTTGCCTATCAGCTTTATTATATGCATCTAGAGATGTGTATAGTTGTGCTAAACGATCGCACAAGATAATTTGAGAGAGTACCAATGCTTAACTTTTACTTGATATCGTCGCAGAGATAGCGATCGCTCGGACTCACATTTGGGTTATTCTTCAAATAATCATGCAGCCAATCACAACCGCGCGCCAGTAAGCTATCTAGATTTTGGAGATGATTTAGCTCATCTAAATTCCAGAGAATTATAGCCCCATCAGCACTGCCCAAAGCAAGAATCTTGCCATCGGCTGAGAAATTCGCGCTTAATAAGTAATCGCTATGCCCAGTCAGAGTTGTAATTAAATTACCATCGTGCGTCCAGAGTTTTACAGTTTTATCATCACTAGCGGTAGCAATCATCTTACCGTTTGGTGAAAAACTCACGCTATTAACCTGATCGGTGTGCCCTTTCAGCTTCTTATACCAGCGATACTCCCCCTGATCATCCTGCTTCCAAAGTATTACCGTCTTATCATTACTACTTGTGGCAATCGTATCGCCAGTAGGTGAGAACTTGACGCTCAAAACCCAACTATTATGACCGTTTTCGCCTGCGAGAGTCTTGTAAATATGAAACTCGCCTTTGTTGTCTTGCTTCCAAAGTTTCACCGTGTTGTCATCACTAGCTGAGGCAAGCATTTGACCGTTTGGCGACCAAGTTACAGCCCTTACCCAGTCTTGATGCTTGTTGAGAATATGAGACTTGTTGCTATCTAGCCGCAATATTATCACTTTGTTGTCCATGCTACCCAAAGCAAGGAACTGATTGTTGGGTGAGAAATTCAAGTCTAATATCTTATCGCTTTGCGGATCAAAGGTTCTCAGTAATTTACCGTCACGGTTCCAGAGTTTTACTGTGTTATCATCACTAGCGGTAGCAATTGTTTGACCATCAGGTGAGAAACTTACGTTATCGCTATACCCCTCAAGAGTTGTATATAAAGTACCATCGCGCTTCCAAAGTTTCACTGTCTTGTCACGGCTGGCTGAGGCAATTATTTTGTCATTAGGCGAGAAATGTACCTGATTAACCCGATCGCTATGACCATTAAGAATACTTACCACGCCACTACCATACTGAATCTTCATCGTGCTGTCAGCGCTAGGAGAAGTAGGAATTCTGCCATTGCGTAAGCAACTATTATTACTAACTTGCCAAAGTTTGATTGTACCGTCAGCACTGGCAGAAACTAGGGTCTTACAGTCAGGTGAAAACCTGACAGCATAAACCCCATTAGTATGTCCTGATAAGGTTGTGAGTAAAGTACCATCAGGCTTCCAAAGCTTTACAGTTTTGTCGTCACTAGCTGTAGCAATCATCTTTCTGTCTGGTGAGAAAGCCACACTATTGATTCCATCTTTATGCGCTTTAAAATCTTTTAAAGGAGTGCCCTTTCGATTCCAGAGTTTTACCCTGTTGTCATTACCAGTAGCAGCAGCACCACCAGCCACAGCTGCAATTGTCTGGCTATCACTTGACCAAGAAACGTCCCAAACAAAGTCGTCATAGCCTTTTATAGTTTTTGAAAGCTTACCATCATCTGTCCAGAGTTTCACAGTTTTGTCCCGGCCACCAGTGGCAATCATCTTACCGTTTGGCGAGAAAGCGACACTATTCACTCCATCTTGATGCGCTGGTATGGTTTTTAATAAAGTACCATCTGGCTTCCAGAGTTTAAGTGTACCGTCCCGACTTCCTGTAGCCATTGTCTTACCATTAGGTGAGAAATCGATACTATAAACTCCCTTATTCTCGCCAGTATTGACTCGATCTTGATATGCTGGTAGGGTTTTTAATAAAGTGCCGTCTCGCTTCCAAAATTTGATGATGCCCTGGAAATCGCCTGAGACGATTGTTTGATCGTCAGGTGAAAAACTTAGACCCAAGACTTTATCTTTATGCCCTTCGAGCGTCTTATACACGCTACCATCTAGATTCCAGAGTTTTATCGTATGGTCATAACTAGTTGAGGCAATCAACCGACCATTATGTGAGAAAGTCACACCCCAGATTAGCGCCGTGTGTCCTTCCAGGCGATCGCGCTCCACTATCCAGTAAACTGATTTTTGTAATGCCGCTATAACTTGGGTACGAATTTCCGAATCGCTTTTTCCCCAGTCTGTAGCTTGGAGTTTTCTAGCTGCTTTAATGGCTTCTTTAAGTGCTTCAAACTTTTGATTTGAGGCGAAAAGGGCTTCCGAAGCTTTAGTAATAGCAGTTGTCTCAGCTTGTTCTGTTTTTTGCCTTTCAGATTCTGCCCGTACCCCCAATCCTACTGCTATAACTGCCAGAATAGACATTATAGTGACTCCTGCGATCGCAAAATTTAGTTGTCGTTTTGCATCATTGCGTTGTCGTTTGAGAACGCGGTTGAGTTCTGCTTCAGCGTGTTGTCGTTGTTCTTTTTCCTTTTTCTGTTCTTCTAGTTTTCTTGCTTGTTGTGACTGTCGGATAAAAGATACTAGATAATCATGAACCAGTTGATATAAATTAGCAGGGTCTTCAGGGATATTTAACACCAGTCCCGAACCAACTAAAATCTCTAAAACTAGATTGAGTTTTTCTTTGTCTGAGACAATATCTGCTGCTTTTAAATCTTCTGCTAAATTATCAGAAGTTTTGAAGGGACGAGTGCCTTTTTCGTCTGTTAGTAAATATAAAACTACTCTGGCACAAAGTTCGTTTTCAGAACCACAGTCTTTAATAACCTCTTCTAAAAATCGCTCGACCAGTTTTTCTTTTGTTCCTGACTGAAGATATTGTTCTAAAGTTTTAATTTTATCTGTTTGCAGTTGAGAACCGACGATTTGTAACTCAATAGGGCGTACCTCGCCAAGTTCATCTGATAAATCTTCTACTAATTGCTCAATTAATTCAGGCTCTAAGTGAAAGTGGGTTTGCTCAGTTAGACTTTGTACAACAGCTTTGGCATCTTCTGAAGAAAAATTGCCTAAATAATAACGAATATCTTTATCTAAAATATTGTTATTAATTGCTTTAAAATTAAGTAGGCGAGCGCATTCCAATAAATAATGCAAATAGTCCTCTCTCAAACAGAGAATCACCTTAACAAAAGGGATATCTAAGCAAAGTTGCAAAAACTTATAAAATGGCTGTCTTTTATTTGAATCTGTGTAAACAAAGAAAAATTCTTCAAACTGATCAAAAATTAAAACTGTTAACTTCCGCTCGGCATTTTTGTGCAAACTTCCACAGATAAATTCTATGGAATTATTAGATGTACCATTGTCTGCTAAACATTTTGACAATATCCCGATCCAATCTGTATAAACTCGGATGACAATGGGTAACACATCACGCGCATCTATTGATTGTAGTTGTAGTGTTGGTACTAGTCCCCCGTTTAAAATTGAACTTTTACCTACTCCTGACTGACCATGAAATACAGTTAATTTATGGTCAGTCCGGCTCATTCGTTTCATCAACCGATTGACATCTTGTTGCCGACCAGAAACAGCAATTTCTTGAGCAACTTTTATGATATTTTCTCCTTGGACTAGTGCCGGGTTAATTATCTCATGCCGAGGAATTAAATAAGCTGCTCCAATGAAAGCACGGAAACCATATTGATGTTCAATTTTAATTTGCTCTTGCTTAATCTGAAAAGCTGCCAGATATTGACATTGTTGATAATAAATGCTCTGCAACTTCCCCAAAATTCCAATGTAAAGCTCTGGATCGTATTGAGGTTTAGTTTCTCTTCTCGCCGCTTCTAAAGTAGTTAAAGCATCTTCCACCTTATTAAGCTGCTGTAGCGCTCTGGCTAGTGCAAATAAATACCAACCTTGATGATAATATAGCACCAATTCTAAATTAGCTTTCGATTGGATAGATTGGTTACTAGCTACAATAGAAAGCGCTTTTTCGGCAAATTCTTTAGCTTTATTCCAAGCAGACCGAGCAAGTGCTACTTCAGCAAGAAATCCATAAGCTCTTGCTTTTCTAAACCAATCAGGATACGTTTGATACAGAGTTAAAGCTTTTTGAGCAACTATTTCTAATTCATCCCACTGCTGGAGCTTTTGCAGTACTTCTCCCAAAGCATTAATAAATTTTCCTACCAAGTCAGGGCGATTTGCCTGCTCAAATATTTCGATACATTTGTCATAATAATCTTTAGCGTGCAAGCAAGCAGTTTGTTGTTCTGTTAAATGCTGCACCGCGTAGGTACGCCACCATAAACCCAAATTGTACAGTACACATCCTTGCTGCTCCAGTTGAGAACTCCGTTCTAAAAGTGCGAGACTGCGTTCATAATGCTGGCGTGACTGTTCCATCGAAACCGCATCTCGGCCTAGAACAAATTCTAAACTGGCTTCTAGTTCTGCGTTTAACTTCACACCCCGCTTTTGGAGTTCAGCTTGTGCTAACTCAAGTTCTACGCGCTGCGGCGAACCGATTGCTAGGTTGATTGCAGAGTTATCGATAAATTTTCCAGCACCAGCCTCTAAAACTTGGGTAAAAACCGATTCAGCAGTTTGTTTGATGAATTGAACTAAATTAGTAGTAGCGATCGCAAAATGAATTATTGTGGCCCAATTCTCAAAATCTGTCGCTAATCTGATCAGCTTTTGCAGAACTTGGTCATTAACCAGTAACATGACTGGGAACGGGAAGTTTTTTCTAAACTCCTCCCGTACTTGGTTAGCTGAAGTTAGAACCGTATCAATATCTTTAACCGATTCCAAGCCAAAAACTATTAACGCTGATGGCTGTTCATCTCCCAACTTTTCACCTATAGACGTGTAAAGAGTTTTGACTGACACGGGTAAAGTGATTTCACGGATTTTAACAGGAGATAATTGGTGTAGACGTTGTACAATATCTTGACGAAAAGCTGCATAATTACAGCGCAGCAAAGTCAGTGAAAATTCTCCCTGCGAAAGGTTAATTGCTCGTACCAAAGTTTGCAATGAACGTTCATTATCAAAGAGTAGATTTTCTGGCTCTTGCTGATTATTCATAACACAGGTAATTTCTGCTAATTTCAAAAAGCTGTAGCTGCTCCCATCACGACCGATGTCGCTCCCGTCACAACTGATGTCGCTCCCATCACGACCGATGTCGCTCCCGTCACAACTGATGTCGCTCCCATCACGACTGATGTCGCTCCCATCACGACTGATGTCGCTCCCATCACGACCGATGTCGCTCCCATCACGACCGATGTCGCTCCCATCACGACCGATGTCGCTCCCATCACGACGAATGTCGCTCCCATCACGACCGATGTCGCTCTCATCACGACCGAAATGCTTAAAGTTATACAATTTCCCAAAACACCTAATAAGTAAGTCAGCGCAAAGATTTCAAATAATGAAACTTAGACACAAAAAGACTTTTCACCCATTTCCCAGCCCCCAGTCCCCAGTCCCTTGCTATATATCAATACAGTTCAGATAAGACCAAAACACTTGTAGAGACGGCGATTTATCGCGTCTCAAAAACCCAAAATTTTTACCAGTAGTCCTTAACTGAACCGTATTGTGCTATATGTACCGATTCATAGCCTAAATTCCCTGGCTTCAGCCAAAATCGGATTGACATCAAACCAAGAACCATCATCATTTCGGTATTCAAATACAAACATACTGCGAAGCAAAAGCTCGTATCTTTCATGACCTCTCAAGCTTTTCTCTAGCGCCACCTCACGCAGCAATTCCCATTCATCGGGCGTAATTGCCAAAGTTAGCTCATTGCGGCGTTGTTTAATTACCCTATCCACACACTCCCGCGACAAAGGTGGGTCTTCTTGTTGAAGACAGCGAAACAACAGCATTAATAAATTACGCAAATGACCCCCGCTAACTCGGCAAAGTCGCTCTAAAGTATCAGGACTATCAAAAACTTCGATAATTAAATTCCGGCTTTGTTCCCAACTCACATCAGGAAAAGCCCTCTTCATCACCATCTGTTGCAGCAGTATGATTCCCTCTGAGAATTGCAAACCATTTTGTAACTGCACGGGAACCATCGGCAAAACCTTGGGGTCTACTCCAAAGCGATTTGTTAACCTTCCTAAAGCGTTGGAAAAAATTAACACTAAAGGAATGGTATAAACAACATGACAATTTAGCTGGTTTAACTGTTCGCCGCGTTCAACAAAGAGATATTCTGGCTGGTAATAACCCGAAGGCTTCAAAGAATTATCCACTCTGTCGAGATTATCTATAATTACCACCAGTCCTTTTTTACCTTGCTGCTTCAGCTTTTCTCTAGCAGGCTTGAGCAATTCTTTGTTAATTGATTCTAAAATGCCATTGGTGCGCGGTTCTAAATATTGCCGTAACTGACCGCGGAGTTTAGGGCTATCTTTAGTTTTGGCAGTAATCTTAGCGATACCTACAGATAATTCAGCCTCCACCCCAATATCTAGAGGCGTTTGCAAAAACTCAGAAATTTCCGTAAATAGATTTTTAAAGTATCCTGGTTTGAGGTTAATTTTGATTGCTTCTAAACTTTGACTCACCTCACGAGCTACTGCCAGTAAAATATCTGTAACATCAATATCAGCCATATCGAGGCTTTGGCTAGATTCGAAATAAACCACATGAAATTCCTGCTGTTCTAACTCTGCTTTTAGCCGCAGTAATTCAGTAGATTTGCCACAGCCAATATGTCCGGTAAATAATTGACAGGTAGGTTGTTCTGGTGAAAGGTGGGTGATAGTTCGCCCAAGTTCTTCAATAATCTTGGCACCACGCACTTTAGAGAAATCAATATAATATTGCCTATCCTCCGGTTTGCTTACAATCAGAGTCTTACTGGGGTTGCAAGCTTGAAAAAACCTCACTAAATCTAGTTTCATCACAAATCACCCGAAATTAGCCTGACATTCTTGCCCATTTCAGTGATTATACAGACGATAAAGCGGCGATTTCGGAAAAAACTTCTTCAGATTGACTGATTATTTTTGTCTGTTTATTTTTGTCTGTTTAATTAAATAGAATTCAGATGAACCCCACCCCCAACCCCTCCCCACAAGCGAGGAGGGGAGTAAAAACGTGGCTTTGGCTGTTTGCTTTAAAATCAATAACAAAATGTCCAAGCCACAAAAAATGTCTACAATTTTAACTTCTCACCCCGAATTGAATAATCTAACAACTCTATCGGATGAATAACTGAAATTTTCTTACCCTGCAACTGTAAATGCTTCGTAATTTGCAAAGTACACCCCGGATTAGCAGAAGCAATCAACTCAGCACCAGTATTCAACAAATTCTGCACTTTTTGCTGACCCAATTCCTCAGCAACTTCTGGTTGCAGCATATTATAAACCCCAGCGCTGCCACAACATAAAGCCGCATCCAGTGGTTCTCTCAACTTCACCCCTGGAATTTGTCGCAATAACTGACGCGGTTGGACGCTAATCTTTTGACCATGCAATAAATGACACGCATCTTGATAAACTAAATTCAAGGGTTTATCAGTTAGGGGTGAAAGTTTTGCTGTTAAACCAACAGTTGCTAAAAACTCTTGAGCATCTTTAACTTTAGCGGCAAAATCCTTCGCTTTTTCCCGATATTCGGGATCATTTTCTAAAATGTGACCGTATTCTTTCAAAGTATGACCGCAACCAGCAGCATTAATAATTACGAAATCTACATCAGCCTTGGCAAAACTATCAATCATCTGCCTTGCTAAAGCTTTCGCCTGTTCTGTTTGTCCTTGGTGTTCGGGAAGCGCTGCACAACAACCTTGAGATTTGGGAATCACAACTTCACAACCATTCGCCGTTAAAACCCGCACTGTTGCTTCATTCACGGAAGAGAAAAACAACCGTTGCACGCAACCCAAAATTACCCCAACGCGATACCGCTTTTCACCTTTAGCAGGAATCACACTAGGCAAATTATCTTGAAAAGATTTAAGAGTAATTTCTGGCAGAATTGATTCCATTGCTGCCAAACGGGGCGATATTTTATTGAGTAAACCTGTAGCGCGAAAGAATTTAGCAAACCCTAACTTTTGATAAACCAACAACGGAACTAATAAAACTCGTAAAAGATTGGGATAGGGAAACAAAGAAAATATCAGTTGACGAAAAAATTTATCTGGCAAACTGCGGGGATAATTCCGTTCAACTTGATGACGAGTTGCAGAAATCAATTTGTCATACTGCACCCCAGAAGGACAAGTACTCACACAAGCAAGACATCCCAAACAAGAATCAAAATGTTCTACCGTTGCCGTATTTAAAGCAATTTCACCCTCATTAATCGCATCCATTAAATAGATGCGCCCTCTAGGTGAATCCATCTCCTTCCCAAGTACCCGATAACTTGGACAAGTGGAGAGACAAAATCCACAATGTACACAACTATCAATTAACTTTGGTTCAGGCGGATGGCTCTCATCAAACCCCTCCAAATTCTTTAAACTAGCCGTATTATTAACAGAATTGTCTGAAACCTGCATAATTCTTCTTTCCCCTCTATATCTCAGTGCCCTCTGCGTCTCTGCGGTTCGTTTCTTAAATTCCACCCACAAACCGCCCAGGACTTAAAATATTCTTACTATCAAACTGTTCCTTAATACGGCGCATCAACGGCAAAGCATTTCCCGTATAACCCCAAACATCTATTTGTTCTTTAACCGCCTTTGGTGCTGACAAAATTGTTAAAAAACCTCTATTAGCTTGAGTAGAACCGCGCACCTTCAAAACTTGATTTTTACTCTCTAATTGTAACAAACCCAAACCACTACTAATATGAATTAAACCTAACTCCACTTGAGTCAAAATCTCTACAGCAGCAGTAGGTAACACTCCTATTTTGCAGGTAATTACTGATTCTGTAACAGTACTATATATTCGTTCTTGCAATCTCTGCCATAGACTAGCCTCATCAGCATCGGCAAAAATTGCCCCATCTAAACCTAACTTTTGCCCAACTTCCAAAACTCGGTTTGACTGTTCTTTAACACTTTCACTAATACTTTGAAAACGGGCAATTAATCCCAGTCCTTCACCCAAACCTAAGCTAGACACCAATTTAGTTGATAGCAAATCAGCCTGAACTGGTGTTAATGCCGAACCCCGAAGGATATCAGCCGCTTGGGATACAGCCTCAGCACTACCAGTTAGTACCACCGTCCCCGATGCCTCTGCTAGCGGATACAGGCGGAAAGTTAGTTGACTAATAAATCCTAATGTGCCGTAAGACCCAGTAAGCAACTTCATTAAGTCATATCCGGCAACATTTTTAACTACTCTTCCCCCAGCTTTAGCAATTTCTCCATCAGCACGGACAAAGGTAATACCTAGTAACTGGTCGCGCACACTACCATAACGTTGCCGCAGAGAACCTGTATCACCCGTGGCAACAATACCGCCAATGGTTGCTGATTCGGGTGCTGTGGGGTCAAGGGCGAGAAATTGCCGCGATTTTGCTAAAAGTGCTTGAAGATGCGAGAACTTCATTCCAGCTTCGACTGTGACAGTCAAATCGCCAGCAGCGTGTTCAATCAGTTCGTTGATGCGTTCTGTACTAACTACGACATCGACACCCTTAGCTAACCCGCCCCAGCTAAGTTTGCTGCCACTACCATAGGGAAGCACGCGCCAGTTGTTAGCATAAGCTTTGGCGAGAACTGCGGCTAGTTGTTCTTGGGTGCGGGGATAAACGATACAACTGGGAGATTTTCCGTAGGTTATAGCCTGTTGGATACAGTTTTGCTGGCCTCTTTCAATATTTTCCCAAAGGCAAACAGCATTTTCTTCGCCGATGATAGATGCAAAATCAGTAGCGCACACGGCTTGCGGCCTGTCGTTAGACATCGCTTTCATTAAGTTTATTTTTTTACGCCTTACATCTAATTTACTGGTTAACCTGACCAAAAAAGCGCATTGTCATTAATAACGGTAGCTTCGAGATCAAGAGCGATCGCACTTTGGTAGGGTAAGGTATTAGCCTTATCCAATCTATATTTTTGGGAAACTTTACAACCACGGATGATGCAGTGGACTTCTGAAGGGGCAAAAAGTCTGCGCTTGTGCAGGGGAGAGTTCAAATACCAAGTTCTTTCCCCTCTGCCCCTCTGCTCCATCAAACGCCTGAAGCTTGTGAGAAATGCGGGAAGTTCTGCAACTCGATAAGCTTCCTCTAGGTGGGGATAACCGGAGAGGATAAAGGACTCAATACCCAAATCTGCTTTAGTGGCTTGCAATTTAGATAAAATGTGAGCCATTATTTTTTATTCCAACCTCCTGCCTCATTCACACAAGGCTAACAGCCGCCTCTAACATTTGTATTGTCCCAAGTTCAGCATTTATTTCTACTTCTAAACCGATTGGTAAGGTAAATTTATCTTTAATATGACCAATCATTGAACCATACCAAGCAGGAATACCTAAAGGAAGTATGTGTTGTTGCAATACTTGCATTAATGTAAATGATGGTTCATCTCCAAGTTTACAATTAGTGCATTGCCCAAAGATAAAGCCAGCAATTTGATTAAGTATTCCAGCAGTTTTTAACTGCGTTAGCATCCTATCTATACGATAAACATCCTCGCCAACTTCTTCCACAAACAGAATACTTTTGTTCCAAAAAGGTAGGTAAGCTGAACCTACCATTGCTGATAGGACTGATAAGTTTCCACCTACAAGTTTACCTCTTGCCTTTCCTGGTGCTATCGTCTCCACCCGCACTTCACTAGGGTTGAGATTTTGCATAGTTACAGCTTCACCATTAAATAGAATGCGTTTGAAGTAATTGACTGTAAATTGATTCCATGTAGAAGTGGCAACTGGGCCATGAAAAGTAATCATTTGACTACGGGCGTTAATTGCTAGCAACAACGTTGTAATATCGCTGTAGCCTATGATAATTTTCGGATGTGAGCGGATTAGCGAGTAGTTTAGTAGCGGTAGAATGCGATTACAGCCCCAACCGCCACGCATCGGGATAATTGCTTTGATGGTGCGATCGCTAAACATCAAGTTTACATCCTTGGCGCGATCGCCATCTTTACCCGCTAAATAGCCGTAACGATCTAAAATATGCTTCCCCAGCTTGACTTTTAACCCTAATTGTGAGATTGCTTTTTGCGCTGCTTCGATATCTTTAGCGTCAACGATACCCGCAGGGGAGATGAATCCTACAGTATCGCCCACTTGCAGACGGGGCGGCTTGCGGATGATGTTTGGGGGTAGTTTACCTTCAGCAGTAAATGTTGGTATCTGAGTGGCTATGGTAGCCAATCCACAGGTTGTAATAAATTGTCGGCGTTTGATAAGCATAACTATTTAGGATAGTGACGAATTTTAATAGGTTATACCAACGCCTAAGTAATTCATAAAAAGTTAAATACCCGACTTTTTAAAGAAGTCAGGTATCTGAACACCGTGAATTTTTACAAATCAAATATAATTACGATATGTAAATTACTGTTGACTAATTTTACTCATGAATCATGCGGCGAAGATCGTCAAGAGGTGATTCTGGTTCGGTGATTTCTGAATTATTGCTGTTAGTTATTTGTATATCTTCCTCTTCAATATAAAATTCAACGCTTATTTTAATTTTCACTTTTCCCTTTTTCCAGCTTTGAGAACCTACTGTTAAAATTTCACAATCTATACCCTTCTGAAACCAATTCAAATTCGCATTCTGAGACTGTTTTATCTCTACTCCTTGCCTACTTAACTCTTGATTCAATGTACATTCTAGGCTGTAATTAGATGAGGTATTTATTGCTTTTTTAAATTTAGCAACTTTATATATATCGTCTCCAAAGTCCAAAACATCGCCATCTTTACATTCTATTGGCTTGAATCCATCTTCCATATCAACCAACCTCAATTTTTGAAACCTTTCAACTTACGCAAAGCTGTATGTAGTTAGTGAGCGCTAAAGCACTCACTAAAAGCTACAATTATCTCAAATCTTGAGATTAATATTCAACCTCTTGCACCGCGTCTGAAACCACAAATCCATTATTGGTAAACTTATCAACAGGCTCAAATGAATCATCAATTGTAGGCAAGAAACGATCGTATAGTTTCATTGACTGCAAACAACTATTGATACTAGAAGCGGCTGAATTGTATGCTGCAATATTTCCCTCAACAACACTCAATAATCGGCGATTATTCGCAATTTTTTCTTCAGCTTCTTGTTGCAGTGTTTTCTCTAAATAAGCCCGCGCCTGTGGGTATTGTTGCAAAATCTCATCTGCTTGCCGATCTGCCATTGGTAACAACTGAGTTTTCAGGGTTTGGTTGATGGTTTGACGGAAAGATTTACGAATAGTGTGAGAAACTTTTGGTTCAAAATCTAACTTCAATAATTGCCTTATTGCTGGTTCTGCTTCCACAATACTTTCAGCGTCGTAACCTTGAGAAGTTTGTAATAAAGTTTGGCGAAATTGATAGATAGAAAAAGTGCCTTCATCATAAAATCTTGGGCTTTCTCGCACGAAGCGATCGCACTCTACACTAGCTGCACTCACTAATGCTTGAGTAATGCTTTTTTCTAAATTTCTAATCTCTTGTTCAATGCCACCATCATTATCTAATAAACGATATAACTGCCGATAATATTCTGACTTGCGAATCTTATCAATCAATCGTTGGAAATAATTTGCAACTACTTGCTGGGAAGATTCAACCAAAATATCTTCTAATTGATTTGCTAAGTAATAAAATGCCTCTACTAAAATAGCAAGCAAAGGTGCGGTAGCATTGCGAGGATGGCTAATTGTTGCACGTTGATAAGCAGAAGCTACAGAAAAAGTATCTAGCAATTCATCTAAACGGCGAATCATTCGTGATTGCAATTGCTTAAAATCTGCTTCAAAAGCATCGCAAGAATTATTAATTATTAAGTTCACTTCTTCTTTGATATGTTCGCTAAATTCTCTGCCAATTTGCTGGAGTTGCTGATTTAGGCGTTGCAACTCTTGTGCTTTCATACTCTCAATTTCTTGGGGTTGACTATCTAAATTACGTTGTACGCTCTGATAATGTTTTTTCAGTTTAATACAAATATCTTCCAAATCATCAGCAAGATTTTTAAATAATTGGGGACGCTTTTCTTCTGTAAGATAGCGAGTAATAGCTGTACGGAATTCCTCAGTACCACTGTCTTGAATTAACTTTTCTATCAGTTCATTTCCCCAATCTCCCAAAATTCGTACATAATTTTGATTTGGGGTTTCATAGCCGTTCACAGAAACACGGAATTTAGTGGTAGATAGTTTTCCTGAATTGACGCAGTAATTGTTAAAGGCATAGATAAATTGTGGTGTTTCTTCTTTACCATCTAAACCTTTAATACTCTCTGCAAAAACAGAATCTAAACCAAATCTATCTTTTTGACTTGTCTGTTTAATTTGACTGCCGTAAAATCCTAATAATCCACTAGTTTTATAAACCTTGTTTGAATTAGCAAATTGCCCACTAATTAAATCGTCTAATCGTTGCCGTAATTGGGTATTGTACCAAGTTTCATCAATGCGATTGAAAACATAGAAAACGCGATCGCGTACTCCCCCATTTTGCCGCATTAATTCCAAAAGTTCTGTTTCTTCTTTTGTCATGTCACCCGCCGAAGCAGGTTTTAGCACGCACACCACCGCCGAAGTATCAGGATGTTGAATTTTAGCATAAGTTAATTGTGCGTCTTTCTCTACTGGGGCATCTATACCTGGTGTGTCAATAATCACATTACCATCCTCTAGCAGAGGATGATTGCAGTAATATTCTATTCGCTTCAATACTGCACTATTACTACCCCGACGGGCATATCCCGCAGCTTCCTTGAGGTTAGAAAAGTGAAATTGTTCCATTGAGTATGTAGCATTATTAACCGTGTTGATGCGATCGCGGTTTGCCCAATATCCCTGTAGCAATAACATTAACGCCTTCGCCTGTTTTGCACGTTCTGATTTACTCTCACCACCCTCCTGCTGAATAATCGCTTCTGAATCTTGACGTAGCAAGTTAATTACATCAGTTTGATTAATATTAGGTACTGTCTGAAATCCTAGTTGCTGACATAAATAAACTGCTTGTTCCCGAATCTCTACTTCACTTAAAAATGTTAAAACAACACGTTCTTTATCTACATCTGCATACTCGATTTTGCATTCTGTACCTGTAGCGTGTCCTTCTGCACTGTAAAGTAATTCCCTTTCTAAAAGTGCATTGATTAGCATTGATTTTCCAGCACTAAATGCACCGGCAAACACAATCTCAAATTTAGGAGAAATTGCTTTTGTAAGGGAAGTTTGTACAGGTGTAATATCTTGAGAATGTAGCGTTGATTCTTGTTGTAAAAGTTGTAGTATCGACTCAACTTGCTCTTTCAAATTTTTGCACTGAAGCGGTAAATCTGACATATTTAGCACCCTGACAATCTTTATGTATATGTTAGTTACATTTATTGTCTTGGTGGTTCAGTGATATTTCTGAGATATTTGATGCGGTTGCGTTACTCGATATCACTTAAGCCACAATCATGTCTGCTTAAGGGATTTTCAAGAAATAAATTATCTAGATTAACGTAGACGCGGAGCGGCTTGCCGCAGGCTACCACAGAAACGCAGAGAAGCCAGTGCGTTGCGGGGGTTCCCACAGCAGTGGCTCATAAACCCTCTTGGCGCTAGCCTCTCCCTCTGGGAGAAGACCGCGCTGCCTCCCCGTTATAGCACCTGGGGCAACACAGAGTTAAGAGCAATAGAGAGATTTTGTAATCGACTTTGGGATATTTTTTATTTGGAAGCCCCTAAAAACTTAGAATATTTAGGTTTGAATTATAATAAGATAAAAAAATCTGTGTATTTAGATACTTTTTATAGCCTTTTTCCCTAAATGTCATGGTATTGTAACTTAAGCAAAGCCTTGCTTAGTCAATTCAAGGAGTCATGATTATCGAGTGGTTGATTCATGATAGATAGTAAAAAAGTTCGGTTGAAGTGGCAAAATTATTGGTTTAAAACCTATGGTAGATGGCGGTCGTGTCCGCTAACCTGTCCAATAGACAGACCTCATCATCGGCATGTTTTTTGGAGTTGGATCGGTAGTTTTTTAGCCATTACAGCAACGTCTTACCTTGCTGTCAAAACTAATTCTCCTTTGCTGATGGCTCCTTTTGGTGCTACAAGTGTCCTGATCTTTGGTGTCCCTGACAGTCCTTTGGCTCAACCTCGCAACGTGATTGGGGGTAATCTTTTAGCTGCTATAGTGAGTCTGATAATTCTGCATTCTTTCGGTTCCTCCCCCTTGGCAATGGGAATGGCTGTTTCTTGTGCGATCGCAATTATGCAGTTTACCGGAACTGTACACCCACCTTCGGGCGCTGTTGCATTAGTTGTCATGATGACGAAACCGGGCTGGCTATTTCTTGTCACACCTGCCTTTGAGGGATCGATGATTCTAGTGCTATGCGCTGTGATCTTCAACAATTTAGCGGCAGAAAGGACATATCCAAAGCACTGGTTATAGCATTGTCTCAGGAGCGTCTCACTTTTATTGAATATCACTCCAGTCGTTGGTTAAACAATTTCAATAAATGATGCGATCGCTCTATACTCTGAGGACATGTTCAGCAGCATGTTGGCGGATAGGCACTTGAATTATGAAATTAGTGCCTTGCCCAAGGCTAGAAAAACATAGCAATTTCCCACCATGTTTTTCTGTAATGATTTGGTAGCTGATTGCCATACCCATGCCTGTTCCTTTGCCTACAGGTTTGGTAGTAAAAAATGGATCGAAGATCCGGCTTTGAACCGATTCTGGTATTCCTTGTGCGTTATCAGCGATCGCAATTTCTATTGATTGTGAATCAACTACTGAAGTGCGAATAGTAATTCGACTGGGATTTTCCTCTATCTGTTGAGAGGTACGCTTGAGATCCAACTCATCAAGGGCATCTATTGCATTTACCAGAACATTCATTAATACTTGGTTGAGTTGACCTGGATAACATTCCACTCGCGGCAAGTTGCCATAATCTTTAACAACTTCAATTGCTGGACAGTCTGGTTTATCTTTGAGGCGGTGTTGCAAAATTAAAAGCGTACTTTCGATACCTTCATGAATATCAACTGTCTTAAATTCTGCTTCATCCATACGCGAAAAATTCCGCAGCGATTGCACAATGTTACGAATCCTCTCAGTCCCCATTTTCATTGAAGGCAGTATTTTTTGTAAATCTTCAATGAGAAATTCTAGATCGATTTCCTCTGCTAATGCTTGAATTTTTGGATCGTGACTAGAATGGCGTTCTTGGTAGAGATAAATCATCTGTAACAATTTTTGAGTATATTCATCCAAGTAAGTAATATTGCCATGAATAAAGTTGACTGGGTTATTGATTTCATGGGCAATACCTGCTACCAGTTGCCCCAGGCTAGACATTTTTTCACTTTGGAGTACTTGTGCTTGGGTACGCTGCAATTCACTCATGGCTGTTTTGAGTTCGACAGTTCGTTTTTCGACTCGCGCTTCTAGTTCGGCATTACTGTTTTCTAAAGCAATAAAAGATTCCTGCAATTGCCCTGCCATGTGATTAAAAGAGTGGGCAAGAGTGTTGAGTTCATGGATATTGCCCTTTGGAAGTGTCTGTTCTAAATCACCAAATGCTATTGCTTTGGTGGTCTGATTCAAACGCAAGATAGGATCTGCAATCCGACGCGAGGTAAATATGCCAATCGTCGTTGCTACTATCAGTGCCCCAAAACACAGCAGGATGCTAATTTGGGTGTTGGTATGGATTTGCGACATGTAAGTTTTTTCTGGAGTACCAACTACCACTAACCAGTCCAAACCATGTTGGTCACGCCAAGGTACAACATGCACGTAGAAATTTTCTCCTTGAACATTAACTTTCAGTTTTTGGGTATTGGTAATGGACTGAAAATTTGGAATGCGCTGCTGAAGTTGCTTGGCAATGCTTTGTAGCACCGGATTGGGGCTGTCGATCGCTTTAAGGCGTTTAATTTCGTTATTGACTACGGTAAAAGGCTTTTCTTGAGCAGAATTGGCAACCAACATACCATCACGCTCCATAATAAAAACTTGTCCGAAGCTGCTGACATTTAATTTCTGTAAAAATTCACTGAGTTTCAACAGGTGAATTTCAGCCCCCACAACACCAATCAGTTTTTTGCTGGCATCATAAATCGGACGACCAGCCGATGCCACAATATAAGGGGGATAAGCAGGATCGTAATAAGTATAAATGCGAACCCAGATAGGTTTTCCGGCTTTGACAGGTTCAGTGTAGGCAAGTTCATTGACGGTATCCCAAGTACTGGTCGTCATAACTTTGGTTGGGTTGCCATCATTATCTGTTAAATAAGTTTTCGTATTTTTCGGCAGACTTGGGGTTTTGATCGCATTATCATCGATTGTCACCGTCTTACCATCGTAACGGCCGGCTCCAGTTCCTTCCCCAGTTGCTAGGTTCAAGCTGATAAAGGTTAGGTCATAGGCTTGCATTTCGTGCCAGAAGTACTTACCAACCTTGAGGCGATCGCGCACATTCAGCAATCCCATGCGAATGGCATCCGCATTTAACTGGATAACTTTATGAGGAATTGACAGGTAAGCATCTAAATGTTGATTTACTTCACCACTGGTTCGCTCCATCAACTGATCCGCTAGATCGTTTACTGCTTTCTCGCCATTTTTAAACGACAGATACCCGACCAGCCCCACGATGCCAAAAAGTTGCAATACGAAAGGAACGACCAGAACAAGCTGTAATGAAAATGCACGGACTTTGTTAGATGAATGTATCTTCATGAGTGGTAAATCTTGGTTCGCTCAGGTCTTTGCTTAACCTAGATTACCCATCACAAACTTCATACTATCAAATACCAGAAAAATCACTTAGTTATATTTATACTCTTTTAAAGATAATTTGTACTTTATCTTCCCGAACTTTATCCTCAATCAAGCTTGTTCCTTGCTTCTGGGAACAAGATAAATACCTTTGTGTCTCGCTATTTGGGATATTTAATGTGATTTGCTAAGTACTAATATTTAGTAATTAAGTTTATAACAATACCATTTAATAAATGTTTCAGTAAAAATACATTACTTTAATAATCTTAATGAAGTATAAATGTTTATAATGATTTAATATTTATAGTCATAAAATTCAAGGTTTTTGGATTCCAAAAACCAAATCTGGCAATCAATAATGCCAAAAACTTCATAAATTAACTGTTTGCAAGTTCAGGTCTGATATCGGTATTCAGAAATCTTAGGTAATCAACCAAGCTAACTGAGTATCAATTCTGCCTTGCCTGTATTCAGAAATAGTTGGTAATCAGCCCAGTGAAATGCGTATTAATTTTACGTATCAATTTTGCTTGGTTTTGATATTGCCGCTAATATCACCTTTTTTATATTCACACCAACTTTTGAGACAAATCGACCGACACTACTTCAACTCTTGAAAGGACTAAAATTTTGAACACATTCGATCGGTTAACTCAGCAGCTAAATCAACTGCTCACTCAGAATTACTTGGCATTTAGTATTACAAAAAATCCTGTTGCACAAATGCTGAGTCAAGCAAGCTTTGTTCAGATTGCTTATATCATGCAGCAATATTCGATTTTTCCAAAGGAGTTGGTGGGTTTCACAGAGTTAGCAAGACAGAAAGCGTTGGTAGCAGAATGGGACATTGTAGCCCAAGAACTCAAAGAAAACATTGCCGAAGAGATGGGCAAAAGTACACAAGGAATCTCTCATTACACGCTTTTAGCTGAAGGGTTAGAACAAGGACTGGGCGTTCCTGTGAAAAACACAATGCCGTCAATAGCTACATTCAAATTGTTAAGAACTATGCAATCGATATTTGAGCAACAACTACCTAATGTACTTGGGGCAACCTATGCGATCGAGGCAACCTCAATTCCTGAGTTGACTCTGATTGTGCAACTTCTAGAGTGGTTGCTAGAAGGAGCAATGCCCAAAGATTTGCAATATTTCTTCAGCAAGCATTTAAACGAGTGGGAACTCGAACATGAAGCGGGCTTAAGAACATCTGTGGCAGCATATATACAACCCGAACAATTTGGAGAGTTTGCAGCAGGATTTCGGGCAATGATCGATGCGATGGAGGCTTGGTGGCAGGAATTAGCGCAAGAGGCAATCTCATCTGAGATTGGACTTGAGATAGCGATCGCTCAACACCACTGATTAAATAGAACTTAACCCTATGAATATCTTCACCCATCCATCATTTGTGGATGAAATTCCTAATACTAATAAACCCAAATTTGGACTACCTGGTGATTACTACTTTAGCGAGCAAATTTTTGCTTATGAGCAGCAAACTATCTGGCGTAACACCTGGCAGTTTGTAGGACGTGAATCCGATCTACCTAATCCTGGGGATTATTTAACTTGCAAAGTTGGCGATCAGCCCATGTTCGTGATTCGAGATAATAATGGTGAATTGCAAGCAATGCACAATGTTTGTCCGCATCGCGGAGCGCAGATGTTACAAGGGCAGGGTCATTGTCAACGGGTGCGTTGTCCGTATCATGGTTGGAACTTCAATTATGAAGGCAATCTTAAAGGTTTACCTCGCGCTGAGTGTTTTCCCAATTTAGATAAGTCGGCTGTCTATCTAGCTAAGGGACGAGTAGAGACATGGGGCGGCTTTATTTTTGTTTGCTCAGAAGCAGAAGGGGAATCTTTAGTAAGTTATTTGGCTGGATTTTCAGCTTATTTAGAGCAATATCAGCACCGTTGGCAGGAACTTCAGCAGGTTGACCATTGGTTTTATGAAGAGCCAGCCAATTGGAAATTTCCCATTGAGAATTATCTAGAGTGCTATCACTTGTCAGTTGTTCATGCCCAAAGTTTAAAGTGTTTCGATCCGAAGAATATTATTTACACTCCAACTGGGCGACACTATCAGATATTTGTTCCCTTTACAGATGATGAATTTGTGAAAGATCACCCCGCTTTTTCAGGAGAACCAAGGGGACAATCTTACCAGGGCTTCATCTTTCCCAATATGATGATTAATACTGCAAGAGACAAAGTTTCAGTTTTTCGGCTGACTCCTTTATCTCCCACAAGAACTAAGTTTGAGGTTTTTATTTATCAAACCAAAGCCCAGATTGAAGCATTTCCTTATAAACAGGATGAATTTCGACCTGAATTTGAGCGGGTATTAAATGAAGACTTTGGCGTGGTGCGATCGCTACAAGCAAGTGTTCATTCCAAAGCTTATGGTGTACTTCAGCTTGCAGACATTGAATATGGAATTTCTCACTTTCATCAAGTTTTGTCGAAGTACTACCAGCCCTAATACTACTCGGGTTTTGCATTTTTAACTCGGAATTTGATTTGGGGTAAAGGTTAAAGGGTAAAGGTTAAAGGTTTTTTATTTCCCTTTTCCCCCGCCCCTTATCCCCAGAGGGGGCCCCACCTTCCCCTTTGCCCTTTAACCGACAAGTATTGCTACCAACCCTAATACACTTTTTTCAGTATCAAGTTTAGAAGATTGATGACAATGCTCTTGCGATCGCAAGGGCGTTGTTGTTGCGATCGCTAGATAGATCAGGTGAGGATGTCAATCAATCTTCAAGTTGAAAGGCAAACGCGCATAAATCCCCTGTGGATCGTTCATCTTTTGCAGAATTTCTACTTCCTGTTGCAATTTCTGAAATTCATTGGTGAGGGGGTTAGATGGTTTGACTTGTGTCGCTTCAATTCCTAAAGTAGTTCGCACCTCTTCAGATGCACGCCCAAAAAAGCGTTCTCCGAAACTATTAGTGCGAGGATATTCTTGCACTTCCCAGTCTTCTCCTAGCTTTGCCTCTTTGACAGCATAAGCGATCGCACTATTCAAACCACCAATTTCATCCACCAACCCAATTTCTTTGGCCGCCACCCCAGACCAAACTCTTCCTTGGGCAATTTCTGCTACTTTTTGTCCTGGGAGTTTCCGACCTTGAGAAACTTTATTCAGAAACATATCATAAATGCGGTTAACACTACGTTGATAAATTGCTAACTCTTGAGGCGATTTCGGACGCGAAACTGTTTGACTATCAGCATAGGTTCCAGTTTTTACCGAATCCCAAGTGATGCCGTTATCATTGGCTAACTTTCCACCATTAAATAGCAACCCAAACACACCTATTGAACCTGTAATAGTATTTGGTTCGGCAAAAATGCGATTTGAGTCGCTAGCAATCCAATAACCACCAGAGGCGGCCACATCGCCCATTGAGACTACAACAGGTTTGACCTCACGGGTTAATTTCACTTCTCGCTGCATAACTTCGGCTGCGGTAGCGCTTCCACCAGGACTATTAATCCGTAAGACAACAGCCTTCACATCCTTATCTTGTCGGATTTTGTTGAAGATTTTGGCAAAGCGATCGCCTCCTACTTGCCCATCATCACCTTTACCATCAACAATCTCACCCTCAGCATAAACAACGGCAATTTCATTTTTTGAGTTACGTTCTACACCCAAAGATTTGCCAGAAACTTCTGCGTAGTTATTTAAGCTAATTTGTCGAAATGTTTTGTCGTCTTTATCGCTATCTGTCAACTTTTTGAGGTCTGTTACCACTTCATCGGGGTATGCGACTCGATCGACCAAACCGTTGGTTTTGGCTTGTGCGGCTTCCAGTAACGCCTGATTATCTGCGATCGCTTGCAACTGATTAGGTTCAATTTTCCGACTTGCACCCACAGTAGTGCGCCATTCTCCCCAAACATCATCTAACAACTTCTGAGTTTGTTCGCGGTTTTCTGGACTCAATTTTTTGAGGATAAACGGTTCTACAGCACCTTTAAATTTCCCCACCCGCACAACTTGCACGCCAATACCATACTTCTCTAATGCACCTGCTAAGAAAATTGGTTGTGAACTCAAACCATTAACTTCCATCATTCCCAAAGGATTAAGTACGATGGAATCTGCCACTGAACTCAGGTAATATTCCTTTTCAGTCCAATCACTACCATAAGCCACAATCTTTTTCCCAGAAGCACGAAACTCCTCCAGCGCTTTCCGAATTTCTTTCAGGGAAGCATAGCCAATACTACCTGGGCTTGCCTTTGTTGCATCCAGATAGATGCCGACAATTCGTGAATCGCGTCGGGCTTTTTCTAAAGTTTCTATAACTTTGCGGAGTGCTATCCTTTCATCATCCACACCTGATATTGTATTTTGAAACAGTTTGTCAGAACTAGGTTCGCTATCAGTAATTGTCATCGACAAGTCAAAAACCAATACTGACTTATTTTTTACGTTTGGCCCAGTATCTTTAGAGGAGCTAGCAGCCAATATTAGCAAGAACAGTCCAGTGGTTCCTAGACCGCCAAAAATAATTAGTCCTAATAATGTGCCAATTAAACTAGCAAAAGTTTGTTTGATAAAATTACGCATTAGTTATTGGGAATTGGGAATTGGGAATTGGGAATTGGGCATGGGGCATGGGGCATTGACAAATGACAAATGACTAATGACAAATGACTAATGACTAATGACCTACTTAATTTATTCTATGCGCTGTAAACTGCCAGAGTGCTGTAACTGATACAAGGTGGGGTTGCCAGTGCAGAATAAAACTGTGGTGATTTCGGCGATTAATACTTCAGCTAGTTCCGCTACTGCTGTCTCTGATGTTGCTGCTGCTTGCAAAAAAGGCATTGCTAAACCAGCTATATCTGCTCCCAAAGCGATCGCAACTGCAACATCCAATCCATGACGCAAACCTCCTGAAGCAATTAAAGGCACATCTTTGGCGATCGCTCTAATTGTTGTAATACACTCTGCCGTCGGTAAACCCCAATCGGCAAATGTCCTCCCTAAGCGGTGTTGTAAGGGATTTTCAGCCCGTTCGCTTTCCACTTTTGCCCAAGAAGTTCCCCCCGCACCAGCGACATCGATTGCTGTAACTCCGGCGGCTATCAGTTTGCTGGCGATCGCTGCTGAAATGCCGTTACCAACTTCCTTTGCAATTACTGGCACTGGTATCTTGCTACACAAATCAGATATCTTGTCAAGCAAACCACGAAAATTAGTATCACCTTTGGGTTGAATACATTCTTGTAGAGGGTTAATGTGTAAAATCAGGGCATCAGCCTCTAAGATATCAACTACCCGTAGACATTCATCTAAGCCGTATTTATAGTTAAGTTGCACAGCCCCCAAGTTTGCAAATAGTAGAACATCGGGCGCATACTTGCGGACTGCAAAAGTATCAGCCACTTGGGGTTTTTCTACTGCTACTCGTTGGGAACCTACACCCATCGCAATTTTATAGTGTTGTGCGACTTTGGCCAAACGTTGGTTAATAATTGCAGCTTGTTCCGTTCCGCCAGTCATGGAAGAAATTAACAAGGGTGCGTTAAGGTGTTTCCCCAGGAAAGCTGTACTGATATCAATATCGTTGTGGTTCAGTTCGGGTAAGCAAGAATGGGTAAAGCGATAACGTTCTAGTCCATTGGTGATTTGATGAGACTGAACATCTTCCTCTAAACAGATCCGAATGTGATCGGCTTTGCGATTTTGAGTTTGTGCAGAGATGTTGGTAGGGGCGTTCACTGGTGAATATAACTAAAAGGGTTTGCTTGCGATCGCTATTGTTACATTGTCTGTAACTATCTTTTTACAACAAAATATTTATTTTGCCTATCTTGAGGGTACGTTACGCTATTGATAACAGAACCATTCCCCATTTTGTGAGTTAATTAATATGGTTTTACAAACAGAAAAGCGCTACTACACCCCAGAAGAATATTTGGAATTAGAAGAGAAAGCTGAATATAAAAATGAATACAAAGACGGAGAGATTATACCGATGACAGGTGGAACAACTAACCACAATAAAATTGCAGGTAATGTTTATAAAAAATTTCCTAACACAGTGCAAGATCAAGATTATGACGTATATATAGGCGATGTTAAAGTATCTATACCCCGTTATCACCTTTATACTTATCCTGATGTCATAGTAATTAAAGGTAAGCCTATTTATGAGGGAAAGGGTACAACAATTATTACTAATCCTTTGCTAATTGTTGAAGTTTTATCAAATTCAACTAAAAATTATGACAAAACAGATAAGTTTAAATATTATCGTTCAATTCCTGGTTTTCAGGAATATATTATGATTGACCAGTATAGTTTTGCTGTGGAACAATTTGTTAAGCAAGCAGAAGGTCAATGGATTTTTAAGGAATATGAAGGTGAAGAGGCAGTTTTAGTCTTAGATTCTATCGATTTTCAAATTACCTTGCGTGATATTTATGAGCGGGTTGATTTTGAGTTAATTGAAGAATAAAGCCAAACTACTAAGGTGCGATCGCGCAAAGCCTGCGGTTTTTGCTGGCCTACGCAAAGCAATGGCATCATTCACCGTGAATGATGCCTACTTGTTGCTCATTACACCGTAGCTGGTTTTGAGTCTGCGGTAGATTTTAACCGAGTGATAGTAGCTCTACGAATGCGATCGCTCTTGCGTACTCCACCTGTCATTTCGTATTCCCGGCTGTCTTTGCCATACTTCAACGCCACACCACTAACTAAGCGTTCTGAGGTTTCCCGAATTGTCTTTTCAAGAGTTTCTATTTCTGCCTTTGCTGTGTCAATAGCGGTTAGCATCATATTATACTGGTCAATTTGGTTGCGGAGTTGCCCAGTTAACTGAGTTAAGTGGTTTAAACTGATGGAATCACCAAAGTCAAGGTTAGAATTAATTGATTTAAATCCGATTACTCTCTGTTCGGTCTTTTCTAGCAGGGGAGAGGTTCTTTTTTGGCGTGCCATCAATGCAGACTTTTTACTAAACTTTATCTCTCTAGAGTGTCTCAATAGAACAGTATAGTGGTTCAGTAAAACTTGCAAAAATAGGTGTTTTTTGGAATAAGATTGGATTGCTAATTCAGTAATTACACGACAATAAACTGCTGTTCTGAACGAATAAGCTCGTGTTCTGAACGAATGGGCTTGGTTAAGGTAAGAGACGCGATAAATCGCCGTCTCTACAAATAACTGATTATTGTAGAGACGGCAATTTATTGCGTTTTTGGGATCTATGATTTTCATCTAAGAACCTTAACCGAATTGTTTTTCTATTTATCCTCAGAGTGGCGATGTGTGGGTAATAGGCTCTTTTTCTGCTTTTTTTGGAAACTGCTGGCTTGTTTCAGGACTGGAATGTACTGGTTAATCATCCACATTAAAACCTCGATTTTTGAGTCTCCTTGCTGAATGCGGTTTTCGGCATTTACGCCAATTAATATTGTTTGCAGAATTAGTAAAAAGGCGTAGGCGTAGCCCGTTGTAGACATCGCTCTTTGTCTTGCATTTTGACCGCGTTTTTTAGCTGACATTCAAATTCACCTTGTTTTTTGGTTTACAAGGTCAATTATTTTTTTGGGTATTTCCCCATGCACATCCCCCACGCAACGTCTATAATGCTTGTATAATCAGGTTTTGCGGCTTGGGGAAGCTTGTTTGTTTGGGTAATTCAAAATTATTTGACTGATGTCAAGAAATATTCGTGGAGATGAATCAGCGTTAGAGAATGTACTTAGTCTGGTAGAAGCATTGCTGCAACTGTCGGTAGAGCAAGACTGTGAATCAAAACTTCCACTTTGCGTTGTCTGGAATGCTGAGAAGCTGCAAATTACCGGATATAAAAGCCAACAAACAAGAGGAAGCAGAAGCAAAACAACTGAAGTTGGTACAAAGAAGGAATATTTAATCAAGCAGATTAAAGATGCTGGCAAAACTTTAAAAATTCCCTGGCAAAAAGCACAACCTAACGTTTATCAGAAAGAAAGAGAATTAGACGAGCTTCAAACTGCGCTCGACTGGTTGAAAGAGTTGGAAGTGCGAGAAGACCAAAAATCTACAAAGAGTCAAGGTTATTGGAAATTTACCCTGACGCTAAAACATCAGACAGCGACAATAAAAGATAATCTGGAGGTGGTTAAGCAGAAGTGGAAGGAACACCAAAAGACAAATTTAAAAGAAACATCCCACGTACAAACAACAGATAATAGCTTCGATTGGCAAGAAATCTGCGGCGCTATGCTGGAAAAACACAAGCGTCTCACCACAAATGAGTTGCTGTTTGCTGATGAAGAGATGAAATTTGAGCTAGAGGAAATTCATGTCCCTTTAGCATTGGTGGAGCGTAACAAACCGAAGAAGTGCAGCGAGGATATTTCCCCAGAACAAGGTTCGCGGCTTTACGAAGCGAGTTATAAAGAGAAGCAGCGATTTGAACATGAGGCTTTTTTAGAGAAAATTATCCGTGATGGTGTTGGTAAAACTCAAGGACACCGCATCTCTTTAATTGGGGAACCGGGTGCGGGAAAAACTACTCAGTTGCAAACTATAGCTTTTTGGATATTAGACAACAATCTGGGTTTACCAATTTGGATTTCTTTAGCAGACTTGCAAGGAAAGAGTGTAGAAAATTATCTGCTGCAAGATTGGCTGAAGAATGCTTTAGAAGTGGTACGTGTAAAAGAAGAACAGGAAAACGCTTTTGCAGATTTATTCAAGAATAATCGTGTGTGGTTGTTGTTGGATGCAGCAGATGAAATGTCCTCACTCCAACCATTAACTGAGATTTCCCAGCAGTTGACGGGATGGATGAAAAATGCGCGGGTTGTGCTGACTTGTCGGGTGAATGTTTGGGAAGCAAACGCCAACGCTTTAGAAAATTTTGAGACGTATCGGTTACTCAATTTTGAATATCCGCAACAAGTGCAAGAGTTTATTGGGCGTTGGTTTCACAACAAGGATACAGATAAAGGAAAAAGATTATGGCAGGAATTAGATAAAGCTGAACGTCAGCGCATCCAAGATTTAGTTAAAAATCCTTTGCGGTTAGCGCTGTTGTGTAGCACTTGGCAAGGTTCCGATCAAGGTTTACCGGAAACTAAAGCCGGACTTTATCAGCAGTTTGTGGAAGAGTTTTACAAATGGAAAGAAAAGCCCTCCCCTACCACCGAACAGCAGCAAGAAGAATTAAACGCTGCGTTGGGACGTTTGGCAAAACGGGCAATCGATCAAGAAACCTCACGGTTTCGGCTACGACATAAGTTTGTGCGTGAGGAATTAGGCGATTCAAAACAGCAAGATTCTTTATTTTCGTTAGCGTTAAAGTTGGGATGGCTAAATGAAGTTGGACTGGCTGCGGAATCACCAAAAGAGAAAGTTTACGCTTTCTACCATCCCACATTTGAGGAATATTTTGCAGCGTTAGCGATCGCTGATTGGGATGAGTTTCTGAATCATGTTCCCGACAACCCCGCGCAAGGCGTTTATCGCATTTTTGCCCCGCAGTGGAAAGAGGTGATTTTGCTGTGGTTGGGACGTGAGGATGTGGGGAGGGAGATGAAGGAAGAATTTATTCAGGCGTTAGTGGAATTTGATGATAGGTGCGGAGAATGTAGAGCTTTTGATAGAGTCAGAAGGGGATTTTACGAGTTTCGTGCTTATTTTCTCGCGGCTGCGGCGGTTGATGAGTGGAAAAATTCTTGCAACGCAGATGCTATTGTGGCGGAAATCGTTAAATGGCGCTTTGGCGAGTTTAAAGTTGAACAAAACGAGTGGGTAAAATTTCTCACACCAATCGCAGAGGGAGCAGAAACAACACTGTATCAGACAAATCGCGTAAAAGCGATCGCTGCTTTGGTAGAGTTAATCAGCAATCCACAACTAGATGATGATACCCGATGGCTAGTGGCAGAAAGCTTAGGGGAGATTGGCTCTGGGAACCAAAAAGCGATCAATGCTTTGGTGGAGTTAATCGGCAAACCACAACTGGCTCATGATACCCGAAGGCTAGCAGCATATAGCTTAAAGCAAATTGGCTCTGGGAACCAAAAAGCGATTGATGCTTTGGTGGAGTTAATAGGCAAACCACAACTGGATGATTCTATCCGAAGGCTAGCGTCATCTAACTTAGGAGAAATTGACCGTGACAACCAAAAGGCGATCGCTGCCTTAATGGAGTTAATAGGCAAACCACAACTGGATGATGATACCTGGAGGCAAGCGGCAGAAAGCTTAGGGCAAATTGGCTCTGGGAACCAAAAAGCGATTGATGCTTTGGTGGAGTTAATCGGCAAACCACAACTGGGTAATTATACTCAAAGACTAGCGGCATCTAGCTTAGGGAAAATTGGCTCTGGCAACCAAGAAGCGATTGATGCTTTGGTGGAGTTAATCGGCAAACCACAACTAGATAACTCTACCCTATGCCTATCGGCATATAGCTTAGGGAAAATTGGCTCTGGCAACAAAAAAGCGATTGATGCTTTGGTAGAGTTAATTGGCAAACAACAACTGGATGATTATACCCAATGGCTAGCGGCATCTAGCTTAGGGGAAATTGACTGTGGGAACCAAAAAGCGATCGCTGCTTTGGTGGAGTTAATCAGCAAACCACAACTGGATTATTCTACCCGAAGGGACGCAGTATGTAGCTTAGGGCAAATTGGCTCTGGGAACCAAAAAGCGATTGATGCTTTGGTGGAGTTAATCGGCAAACCACAACTGGATCATGATACCCGAAGGCAAGCGGCAGAAAGCTTAGGGCAAATTGGCTCTGGGAACCAAAAAGCGATTGATGCTTTGGTAGAGTTAATTGGCAAACCACAACTGGATCATAATACCCGAAGACAAGTGGCATATAGCTTAAGGCAAATTGGCTCTGGAAACCAAAAAGTGATTGATGTTTTGGTGGAGTTAATCGGCAAACCACAACTGGATTATTCTACCCAATGGCTAGCGGCATATAGCTTAGGACAAATTGGCTTTGGCAACCAAAAAGTGATTGATGCTTTGATCAAGTTAATCTGCAAACCACAACTTGATGATGATACCCGAAGGATTGCGGCATCTAGCTTATGGCAAATTGACCCTGGCAACCAAAAAGCGATTGATACTTTGGTAGAGTTAATCGGCAAACCACAACTGGATTATTCTACCCGAAGGCAAGTGACAGAAAGCTTAGGGAAAATTGACTCTGGAAACCAAAAAGCGATTGATGCTTTGGTGAAGTTAATCAGCAAATCACAACTGGATGATTATACCCAATGGCTAGCGGCATTTAGCTTAAAGCAAATTATGTTAGAGGAACAGATGCCGAGTGTTGTCAGCCTTTTGAAGGATTACTTATCACCTGAAAGTTACAAAAATGACTTTAAGCGATTTTATAGTTGCTACGAAGTTATCTGGAAGTGCGCCCAAAGCATGTCCTACCCCGCTTTTTATCAAGCTTGGCATTAACAAGAGAAAGTGAAAGATGGAGAGTAGGAAAGAAAAATACTTCCTCCAGCCAAAACATAAGCGAAATGTAGAAGCAGCAATCCCTTCTAAAGATGCGATTCATCGCCTCTCGTAAGCGTCTCGTAAATCTATCGCGTCTGATCTTTCCGCAATCCAGGGAATGCGTCGCCCCTAATAAAACAGATATTGTAAACAGAATGGGAATGCGTAGGCGTAGCCCGCCGCAGGCATCGTTTTTGCGATCGCCCCTTGTAGAGACGCGATTCATCGCGTCTTCCTCCTTTCCGTCATCGCGTTTTCTTCCTTCCCATCATTTACATAGCGCGAATAATTCCGAGTTTTTTGGGTTGGCAATTACATCAATGCAAAGCAATAATTGCATAAATTTTTGTATCAATCAAAGATGTAATCATGAATAATGATGAGCCTCAACCAGAAAACAACAAACCTAAATACAAAGGTAAATATCGAATTGAATCAACCCGTTTGCCAGCATGGAGTTATGCCAGCAATGCCGGATATTTTATTACTATTTGCACCGACGGTAAAAAATGCTTTTTTGGTGAGGTTGTGCAAGGTGAAATGAAGCGATCAGCAATTGGAGAAATTGCTCATAAATTGTGGTACGAAATTCCTAATAATTTTTCTAATTGTCAGATAGATTCGTTTTGCGTCATGCCTAATCATATTCATGGGATTTTGGTTATTAATCAAATACGAGAAGGAGACGCGATGAATCCACGAACGCAGGAAGAAGACGCGATTCATCGCGTCTCTACAAGGGGGGATATTCAACGGGGTGGGGTTACTGGGTTATTTAATCCGATGTTATCTAAAAATTCTCTTTCTAAAATTGTTAGGTGGTACAAAGGACGATGTACATTTGAAATTAATCAAATATATGAAGGTTTTGGATGGCAAGAAAGGTTTCATGACAACATAATTCGTAATGAATTCGCCCTCGATCGCATCAGACATATATATTATCAATAACCCAATTGATTGGGAGAGCGATGCCTACGGCGGGGCATAGCCCACCAACGCGAACACCCACCCCATCCCCCCTTGTAGAGACGCGATTCATCGTGTCTTCTTATATTTGATTAGTACTATTGACGCGTATACCGATGTTTCACCCCAATCGGGAAATATTCAGCATCACCCATTGGCGCTAATGCAACCTGTGGTGTTTGATATTCTGCCGGAACATAATTAGCAAACTCGCTATTTAGGCGTAACAGTTGTGAAAGAATAGAAGATGCGATCGCAACTCTTCGATCTTCACTCCCCTCTACCCCTGGTGCTAACTCCACAACCACAGATAAAAATCGATTCTTATCTGCATCTTCTTTCACTTGCAACACAAATTTCCCCGTTACCCATTCTTGAATTCCTGGTTGCTCTAATCCCACCGTCACATTTTCCGGATAGATATTTGCACCGAAGTAGGAAACTGTAAAGTTAGAACGGCCAAAAACATAAACGAAAGGTAGTTGATGAATACCTCTAGGTGATTGTTGAGCGTCAGAACGAAGATTTTCAAGCGGGTTAAATCCCCATTCTGCTAAAAATTGCAGCATCGCATCATAACTAATTATCCCGCCAGTATCTAAAATGTCATAACGCACTAAGGGAATACCGTTATCTCCCGAAAACAGTAATCCGCCATTGTGAACTTCAAAAAAGCGAGTGAAAGGATCGTATTGTACTAGTGTGGGTAAACGCGATTCCCCAAATAAAGCTCTAGCAGCATCAGGATTTTGTGCCAAAAAACGACGAATGCAGATACTTAACGGTGTTTCATTACCCAAAACTCCTGCATCCGCCGTACCGTAAAGTGATGCAAAATCATAACAAGGATTTTGTGAACCAACTCGTTCGCCAACTAAACTCCGCCATTCTTCACTAAATACTTCTCCCGCCATCACTAATTTAATCTGATATTGCTGCCACTCCACGCCACGAGCGATACCAGTATCAATCACATCTTTTAAAAAGGGTGGGTATCCCAATAACACCACTTGTTCAAATGCTGAACCAAGTTCTTGGACAACTCGCAAAATTTCTTCTTTGTTGTTACCTGGAGTAATTACAGTGATGGGATAACCTTTGCTAGCAAGATAACGACAGCAATTAGTAGTAAACATTCCACCTACCCAAGTACCCAGAGTGAAACAAATCACTGCTAGGGTACGTCTGGTATCTGCATAGAAACCATCGTGAAAAATCTGTTCAAAGCGTGTGGCGATTTGGAGTTCATCTGTGAAAAAACGAGGCCAAAATGTCGGTTTACCACTAGAACCTGATGAAGCAGCTATCATATCGCACGCTTCTAATTGCCCGTTGCGGCACAAGTCAGCTAAAGGATAACGCAGTATATAATTTTGTTTAGCGATCGCTGGTAGTTTTTGAAACTCCTCTAAGGTTTGAATAGTCGCGGGATTAATTTCCCTTTCTGCTAAAAATTCCTTATAAGCAGGGACATTAGCCGCCACATCATGAAATAAAGTTAAAGCTGGCAAAGTTTGAGAGTTGAGATGCTGTTGCAGTATCGTTTCTAGGGGGGTAGACAAAAAAGCTTCAAATGCTTTAATTACTTGCTGCTGTCGTGGTATGCGGTTCATGACGCTTTTTATTTATCCTGAAATAGAACCAACATCGTTAAAATAATTCGTAATTCGTAATTCCTAATTTGTAGGATATCCGAAAATGAGCGTATACACGTTGTAGTCATCCAATAAAACCTTAATTTATCCTTCAGCACCATGCAGCTTTATTGCAGTAAACAACACACGAATAATGGTAGCAACCGCTTTTGTACCCATTGTGGTGAGCCATTACCTCTTGCTGTGGGACAGATTGTGGATAACCGCTATCAAATTATCCGTCATTTAGGGCAAGGCGGCTTTGGACGCACTTATTTGGCGGAGGATATAAGTCAATCCCATCAAACCTGTGTGCTGAAGGAATTTGCACCCCAAGTCCAAGAACATCAAGATTTACAAAAAGCTAAAGAGTTATTTGAACGAGAAGCAAATGTTCTAAAAAAACTCCAGCATCCACAAATTCCGCGTTTTCACGCCTCGCTACAAGTGAAGATAGGCACTAAAGATTTTTTCTTTCTAGTGCAAGATTATGTCGATGGTGATAATTATTACCAACTATTAGAACAACGTGAGAGTCAAGGAAAGACTTTCAGTGAAGAAGAAGTAATTACTTTACTGCAACAGATTTTACCTGTATTATCCTACATCCACTCACAAGATGTAGTTCACCGTGATATTTCTCCCGACAATTTGATTTGGCGGCGTTCTGATAATCTCCCAGTACTGATTGATTTTGGCGGTGTCAAACAATTACCTGCTTCTCAAGGTTTTTGGCAAACTAAGTTGGTTGGAGATAACACATTATTAGGTAAAAAGGGCTACGCACCCGAAGAACAGCTACGGCAGGGTAAAGCATTCTTTAGTAGTGATTTATACTCTTTAGCGGTGACAACATTGGTGTTGCTTACAGGGCAAGAACCGCAAAAATTATACGACAGCTATCAGGGCATTTGGGGTTGGGGAAAGCAAATTCGAGTTAGTCCCCAATTGGAAGCGGTGTTAAAAAAGATGGTGGCTTATAAACCGAGCGATCGCTATCAACGAGCCGAGCAAGTCCTCAGAGATTTACCATCATCAACTACAACTAAATCACCTGGAAATTATATTACCACCAAGATTAAAACGATGGTAGTTGCTCCGGGAAGACAACGCGCCAGTGCTATTGTCAGTAGATTCCAGAATAGAACGCAAGCTATTTCTAAACCGGCATCCTTACCAATTTGGATTCGCCCTTTTGTAATCAGTCTCGGCGGGACAGCTTTAGTTGTCTTAACTGGTGCAGGGACTTGGGCGGTGGTAAATGCAGTCATTCGGAGTGTAACTTCAATTAGTATTCCATCAATTTCATTACCGCAAATTCCCCAATTTCCAAATCCCATCGGTAAACCAGTCAGCGACAAAGGAAAAAATAGTGAACTCCAGGATATTATCAGTCGTCGCCAAAAGCTAGAAATTTCTGAAGGATTTTTTATTCCCTTCGTAGATAATTTATTTTATACAAAAAAACCCGAATTAAAGGGACGTAGCCTGACATCTAAACCTGAAGATGCTGGTTTGCGAGATGAATGGTCTGGTATTGCTAAGGATTTATTGAATAAAATAGAACAGGCTAACCTCAGTACGGAAGCTCGTCGGAAATTAGGTAAGTATAGTCAAAAAGATTACGATACATGGAGACAACAAGCGCGATCGGGTCAGTTTGGGGATTATACATTTAATCAACTAACCAAAGACACAAATGAACAATTTGATCGGTTGTTTCCCGACCAAGAGCGTGGGAAACTGAATCAGCAAACTTTCGGTCAAATTTGGTATGCGATCGCAGCCGATCGAGTCAGTAAAGTACAATCTGGCAAGTAAGGGGACTGGGGACTGGGAATTGGGGACTGGGGACTGGGGACTGGGGACTGGGGAAGAATGACAAACGACAAATGACAAATGACAAACGACAAATGACAAATGACAAATAAAAAATGACAAATGACAAAAATATATTGCTCTAAAGGACATGAAAATTCCCCAGGTAGCCGCTTTTGTCTCCAGTGTGGTGAAAATTTGTCGGGTACGCCCATGAGTTATGGCATCCAACCGGGACTAACTTTAGGCGATCGCTATGTAATTGTGCGTCAAATTGGCCAAGGTGGCTTTGGACGTACATATTTAGCTGAAGATGTCAACCGTTTCCGCGAACTTTGTGTTTTAAAAGAATTTTCCCCTCAAGTTCAAACCGCTTACGTTGTCCAAAAAGCGGAAGAACTGTTTGAGAGAGAAGCGAGTGTTCTATATAAACTGCAACATCCCCAAATTCCCCGCTTCCGGGAACTGCTTCGCATAAATTTAGGGGGCAAAGAATCTCTATTTTTGGTGCAAGATTATGTAGAAGGAGAAACTTACAACTCGTTGTTAAATGCCCGATTACAACAGGGTTTGCGCTTTACAGAAGCGGAAATACGCCAACTGTTGCAGCAAATTTTGCCAGTGTTGGAATATATCCACTCACTAGGAGTAATTCATCGAGATATTTCTCCAGATAACTTAATGCTTCGCACTATTGACAAACTGCCAGTTCTAATTGATTTTGGTGGTGTAAAACAAGTAGTAGCAACCGTAGCTTCCCAATATTACCAACCCGGCGTAGTTGCATCTTCCCCATCGCCAACTCTATTGGGCAAGATAGGATTTGCACCCCCAGAACAGATGCAAACTGGGTTAGTATCTCCCCATAGCGACTTATACGCAATGGCCGCATCAATGTTGGTTTTACTCACAGGGAAGCAACCACAAGAATTAATTGATACCTATAATCTTACCTGGCAGTGGCGAAGAGAAGTAAACGTGAGTCCGATTTTGGCACAGGTATTAGATAAAATGCTATCTGCCAGACCAAGCGATCGCTATCAATCAGTTCGTCAAGTAATCGAAGCCCTCAACCCTCCCCCAGCTAACTTTCCTCCAACTCAATATCCCACCCCACCACAACAATATCCCACCCCACCACAACCTACATCCGCCACAGTCGCCGTTTCCCCACCTCCGCCATCCTCCTCATCTCCTCCCCCTTCCTCTTGGTGGACACCAACAAAAACCTTTCTCGTGGCGGCAGCGGTAGCTGGTAGTGTGGGATTAATTTTGTGGGGAGTCAATAGCCGCCGCGATATTGGGGAAGTTCAACCTAATCCCACAGCCAGCCCAACTCCAACCAGTAACCAACCAACCGATCCTTTAGCGCAATATTCACCAGCAGAACGGCAACGCAAAGAAAAATTAAACGATCGCCGTCAACAGTTGGGAATTAACTCAAACTTCTATGTGAACTTGGTGAATCAAGTTTTTTGGGACAGAAACCCCAGTTTAAAAGGACGCACTCTCAGCGATGGCCCTGAAGATGAGGGCTTGCGGGCAGAATGGGATAAAACAGCCTCAGAATTGCTAGAAAAGCTAGCACCACTGAGTTCAAATGCCCGCCGACAACTGGGAAGTTATACAAGTGCTGAACGCGATCGCTGGAAAGTAGAAGTCAACAAAATTAACGTTGGTAGTCGTTCTTTGTATGATGTGGGAGACGCTGCTTTTTTAAGTGTATTCCCTGAGCAGCGTGGTAAAGATTTTCGGAATCAGCCCATTGGACAAGTTTGGTACGGTTTTGTTAGTGATAAACTGAGTGCGATCGTAGCTGGTAGCGCTTTCCAAAAGCTTGTCTTTGATCCAGGCACTACAGGCACTACAGTCAACAGTACTCTCCAACCTGGTGATGGTAAAGTATTCATTGCTGGACTTGCTAAAAATCAATCTCTGGACTTGAAACTAGAAGCAAATTCCCAAGTTTTGTTATCAGTTTATTCACCCTCTGGCAAAATCCAATTTTTAGAAGATTCTAGCAAACGCAGTTTATCAACCAAATTACCAGAAAACGGATTTTACGAGTTTGTTGTGGTTTCCACAGCATCCAAACCATTAGATTATCAACTCAGTATCACGGCGGAAGATCCCACACCTACGCCTACGTCAACACCAACACCAACGCCCACAGAAACACCTACGGAAATACCCATACCAACTCCCACGCCTACTTCTACTCCAACTCTTACAGAAACGCCCACACCTGAATCTACACCGACACCAACGCAAGAGAAAACGCCGTAGTACCGCTTCTAGTAATTCGTAATTCGTAATTACCTGTTCGCAAGGGTTCCAGACATTTCATCAGGGTAGTTTATTTCCGCCGTGCTGTACTAATGGTTTTTGAAGAGTATATGAACAGAAAAAGACACGGAGATACAGAAAATTCTTTCGCTGCATCCCCGCGTCTTCCACTCTCACCTCAACCTCTTTCCACGACACCTAAACGCAACGCAATTCGCTTATGCTTCGTTGCATCATAGGGTCTACCTCTGTGCATCACCTGTGAGTTGTCCCAAAAAATAATATCTCCTGGCTGCCAAACATGGGAATAGATTGGGGTACAGTCTAAAACAGTTGCAAACAAATCTTCCCAGAAACGTTTTGCTTCCTCTGGTCGATCTTCCATACCAACTGCGATCGCAGTGTCGGAACCTAGATATAATCCCTTTTTACCAGTGACTTTGTGAGTAGACACAATGGGATGCATTTTTCCCAGTTCATCAGTTTCTACATTCGAATTTTTAGAAAAAACTGGCCCTGGGTGATACATTGACATCTGCTCTAACTGCTGCTGATGTTGACGATCTAGGTTATTGTACGCTTCTAGCATATCGAGGAACTCGGTAGTGTGAGGTTGCCCATCTACACCTACCGGCACTTGTATTCCATAAAGCATCACAACATATAGCGCATTCATATCCAGTCCCTCTATGCGGGGGAGACTATCTTTATCATGATGCCATTGCCACGCATATTTCTCTCCTGGATCGGGAACTGGCTCTTTAAGATTGCCCAATATATAGACATATTGGCTTTGTAAGTCTGGACTAATTTCAGGATCTAATGCTTTAGGAGGCCCACCAAACATAAAATCGCCAAAGGTCTGCTTGGCAAATTCTTTTAATTGTTGTGCAGTCAGCTGTTGTTGTCTGACTACTACAACGCCATGTTTCCAAAGTGATTCCTTTAATTCACGCGACTCTAGATTTGTGAGATCGTTAAGATTGCAACCGCGCAGGACTTCAACTCCGAGTCTTGGGTGGTGCTGGATTGTTTGTTGTTGAGTAATTTGAGTCATTTTTAAGTATTTATTTTCAGAGTAAACTATCTTAAATATTTAAGATGTTACTAATCAAAATCTGTTGGTAAATTTGGTTGGCGATAATGTTGAAAAAGGCGCGTGATTTGCGCTGGTGTCACACGTCCAATAGAAAGTTCTGGTAAGGCATTTTCAGCGAAAAAGCCTACATCTTCAGTTTCAATACTTAATGATGGAGAACCACCAATCAGTTCACATTGAAAAAACAACTTATAAGCATAAAACGGTAACGGTGGATGTCCCTGTTTGTTTCTGTCATAGACTGCTAGTAATTTGATCGCGCGTGCTTGATATCCAGATTCTTCATATACTTCTTTTACAGCTACACCACTGGGAGACTCCCCAACATCAGCCCATCCACCAGGTAAACTCCAGCAGCCATCAGCTTTTTCTTTGACTAACAATATAGTGTCATCACGGAAAATTGCTGCCCGCACATCAACTTTGGGAGTTGCATACCCTAATTCACAGTTAAATAAATCAAGGACATAGCTGTGTTCTACATTCGAATAGGTTGCCATAATTTCTGTGGCAATTACTCGTAATTGTTTGTATCGCTCAATATCAAAAGGCCCTTCAGAATAAGTTAGACCATTTTGAGCGATCGCCTGTAAATTTTGCGCCCATTCCAGCCATTTGGTTTCCATATTTAGGGATTGGGAATCGGGTACTGGGTACTGAGGATTGGGCATTGGGGATTGGGTATTAGGCATTGGGATTGGAAAAAAGTATTTTTAATCTTATTTCCCATTCCCCATTCCCCAGTCCCCAATCCCTAATTACGCATCATCTAAAGCTGCAATTCCGGGCAACACTTTGCCTTCAAGTAACTCCAAACTAGCACCGCCACCGGTGGAAATATGGCTCATTTGGTCTGCTAAACCAACTTTTTCCACAGCCGCTACTGAATCACCACCGCCAATGATGGTGGTTGTGCCAGTTTTACCGATTTCGGCGAGAGTATGAGCGATCGCTTCCGTACCTGCGGCAAACTTATCAAACTCAAACACACCCATCGGCCCGTTCCAAATTACCGTTTTGGTATCTGCAAGGGCTTCTTGGAAAACTTTTACTGAGTCTGGGCCAATATCCAAACCCATACCATCATCGGGGATGTTCTCAATGCTGACAGTTGTCGCATTAGCATCAGGAGCAAACTTATCTGCCGATACGATATCCGTGGGTAACAAGAAGGTAACACCCCGTTCCTTAGCCTTCGCTTCCAAAGACTTCGCTAGTTCCAGCTTGTCTTCTTCTACCAACGACTTACCGACACTCAAACCACGGGCTTTGTAGAAGGTGAAAATCATTCCACCGCCAATGATTAGCTTGTCGCACTTTTCCAGTAGCGTTTCAATTACGCCAATCTTGCTGGAAACCTTGGAACCGCCAATAATTGCCGCCAAAGGACGTTGGGGATTTTCAATGGCGTTTTGCAGATATTCCAATTCCTTCTCAACCAAATATCCAGCCACAGAAGGGCTAAGGAATTTAGTCACACCTTCAGTAGAAGCGTGGGCGCGGTGTGCAGTCCCAAAAGCATCATTTACATAAAAATCAGCATTAGCTGCCAATTTTTTCGCAAATTCTGGGTCGTTTTTCTCTTCTTCTGGGTAAAAACGGACATTTTCTAGTAACAGCACTTGGCCATTTTGCAACGCACCAACTTTAGCTGCAACTTCATCGCCAATGGAGTCATCAGTTTTAACGACTTCTTGCCCCAGCAACTCCGACAGACGCTTGGCAACGGGAGTTAGGCGTAATTTGTCATCCACACCCTTGGGACGGCCAAAATGACTTGCGAGAATGACTTTAGCACCCTTCTGCGTCAAATCTTGGATGGTGGGTAAAGCGGCGCGAATGCGAGTATCGTCGGTAATTTTGCCTTGATCGTCCACAGGCACATTAAAGTCAACCCGCACTAAGGCCCGTTTCCCAGATATATCAGCTGAAGATAAACTTGCTAAACTTTTTTTGGACACACCAAACTCTCCTGATTGCCTTTTTGTTATTGTTTTGAAAGTAGAACCATCAAGATTTTACCGGAGTCAGGGGTACCCAAGTGACAGAGATATTTAAGACAGTACTATTTCCTATCGATCAAAGCCGGGAAACGCGGGAAGCTGCTGATGTTGTTACCAACGTAGTTAAAAAGTATGGCAGTCGCTTAGTGCTGCTGTCTGTAGTAGAAGAACCGCCAAAAGATGCCCCTAGTGCAGATCCGATGGTGTCACCAGAGGTAGTTGCTAAACTGCTAGAAAGTGCCCAAACTTTATTTTCTGGACAAGGAATTCCATCTGAAACCTTAGAAAGGCAAGGTAAACCAGCTTTTACTATCTGCGATGTCGCTGATGAAATCGGGGCCGATTTAATTATTATGGGCTGCCGGGGGCTAGGCTTGACTGAAGAGGGAGCAGATGATAGTGTGACAACTCGCGTTATTAACCTTTCCCCTTGTCCAGTGCTGATTGTGCCTTAGCAGTGTGTTTTGGAATACTAGTAAATTTGTGGTGCGATCGCTAATTAAAAAAGAGGACAAAGGAACGAATTTTTATATCTTGCTCTCATGTTGCGTAATAACCTAATTTGCAGGTTATAAAACAATACAGTTCAGATAAGACCAAAACACTTGTAGAAACGGCGATTTATCGCGTCTCAAAAACCCAAAATTTTTACCAGTAGTCCTTAACTGAACCGTATTGGGTTACAAAATTCTATATATTTTGTAACCCAATACCCTTGGTGTTAGCAACAAATCTAGTAAATAGGAGAGGCAGATAATTCCACCTCTCCTATGAAGATAAACTAATTACTTAGAGCAACGCTTGCTTTAGTATCTGCTACCTTTGTTAGGTTTGTGAACAAGAAAGCTGAGAACTTGGCACTGCTTGATGTTGTCAAAACCCACAACACGAATATAGCTACCGTTAAATTGAGAACGGCATCCTTGAACTTCGCTCAATACTTCTTGAGTAGATTTAGCACCGAACAAAGGCAGCTTCCACATTGTCCAATATAATTCTGTTGGCTCAGAAGTTTCGTTGAACTCGATCGCTGGAATATAGCCTTGATTCAAAATGTACTGAATCTGCTTGGCAATTTGAGCGTCAGACAGAGGGGGCAGGTAAGAAAGGGTTTCGTAACGACGCTCTTTTGGTAAAGTTTGCATAGCTTTTGATAATGGGTTGCGATTTTTTACTACTAAATTGATCGAACTAATTGGATAAATTATCCAAATTCGGATCTGAAGTTGCTTGCTGTTCTGGTTGCAGACTGGGGTTAGATGTGTCTATTCGTGTGATGCGTTCTAAATGCTGGCGACGCTGCTCCATGTTCGCTTGCTGAATGCCAGTGCGAACCATTTCCGGTAAAAATTCCGTTATTTCTTCGGCAATGTGTTCTCTGACAGTCATGATTCGCAAAGCCAAATCTGGTTTTTCTCGCAACAGTTGCTCAATGAATGACTCACCATTTTGAATTTTGCCAGACGAAAAGTTATGCAACCAAAGTTCTAATGGCGGATTCGTTTCGCCTAGCTGTGCCAATACTGTCCTTAGAGCCTGATAAGTCAGATAGCTTTGGAGAGTTTTGGCTGTGTCCTTCGCAATTTGCTTAAGATTCATGCTTGACCCCAGCCGTGAAGAGTTATGAGTTATGAGTTATGAGTTATGAATTAATGCAAATCCTAACTCTTAACAGACGCGATGAATCGCGTCTCTACACTCTTGTACAGACGCGATTTCTCGCGTCTCTACTTCTAACTCCTAACTTTCGATCAGACGGTATCCATTGCTTCAAACTCGAACTTGATTTCTTTCCACAGTTCGCAAGCAACAGCTAGTTCAGGAGACCACTTGGCAGCTTCGCGGATGATATCGTTACCTTCACGAGCCAAGTTGCGGCCTTCATTACGAGCTTGAACAACGGCTTCCAAGGCGACGCGGTTAGCGGTTGCACCAGGAGCGTTACCCCAAGGGTGTCCCAGAGTACCACCACCGAATTGTAGTACGGAGTCATCACCAAAGATTTCTACCAGCGCGGGCATGTGCCATACGTGGATACCACCAGAAGCAACTGCCATTACACCAGGTAGAGAAGCCCAGTCTTGGGTAAAGTAAATACCACGAGACTTGTCTTGCTCAATGTAGTTTTCACGCAACAGGTCAACGAAGCCCATTGTGATGCCGCGCTCACCTTCCAACTTACCAACAACTGTACCAGTGTGGATGTGGTCGCCACCAGACAAACGTAGGGCTTTAGCCAATACACGGAAGTGGATACCGTGGTTCTTTTGACGGTCAATTACAGCGTGCATAGCACGGTGAATGTGTAGCAAGATACCGTTATCGCGGCACCAACGAGCCAATGTGGTGTTGGCGGTGAAACCTGCGGTTAGGTAGTCATGCATGATGATGGGCATTTTGAGTTCTTTTGCGTACTCAGCCCGCTTCAGCATTTCTTCACAGGTAGGAGCGGTAACGTTTAGGTAGTGACCTTTAATTTCACCGGTTTCTGCTTGAGATTTGTTGATAGCTTCAGCTACGAACAAGAAGCGATCGCGCCATCTTTGGAATGGTGCGGAGTTGATGTTTTCGTCGTCTTTGGTGAAGTCCAAACCACCGCGTAAGCACTCGTATACAGCGCGTCCGTAGTTCTTAGCAGAAAGACCCAATTTGGGCTTAATGGTACAACCCAGCAAAGGACGACCGTATTTGTTTAACTTGTCGCGTTCAACTTGGATACCGTGAGGAGGCCCTTGGAAAGTCTTGATATAAGCTACTGGAAAGCGGATATCTTCTAGACGTAGTGCGCGGAGAGCTTTGAAACCAAATACGTTACCGACAATTGAGGTCAATACGTTGGTTACAGAACCTTCTTCAAACAAGTCTAAAGGATAGGCAACGTAGCAAATATACTGGTTGTCTTCGCCAGGAACTGGTTCGATGTCATAGCAACGACCTTTGTAGCGATCGAGGTCGGTGAGCAAATCTGTCCACACAGTTGTCCAAGTACCTGTGGAAGACTCAGCCGCAACAGCCGCACCTGCTTCTTCGGGAGGAACACCAGGCTGGGGTGTCATGCGGAACGCAGCTAGAAGATCGGTATCTTTTGGTGTGTAATCGGGTGTGTAATAAGTTAATCTGTAATCTTTAACCCCGGCTTGATACCCAGACTTGCTCTGAGTCTTCGTTTGAGCGTAAGACATATTTTATCCTTCCCTGAAATCACTCTTGTTAATTATCAAATCACGTTTTGTGCAACTTCCCCTCACCCAGTTTTTCCCCCCTTAATCGGGGAGAAGAATGGGAAAAATTTTTGTTAGGGGTTGTTTTTTTGCAAAGGGTAGTAGTTTTTTTGCGGCGGACACAATGGTCGCGGTGGTAGCCCTCCTCACCAGTGTTATCCCCTTCTAGGGGTACACGACCTAGAGCTTCTACTGTTGCCTCTTTCTACGAATCAAAATTCTTTTTTACCTCTTTTTCGCACCCGACTAAACCTTCTCAATTTCACCAAAAATTCCGCGTTTCGCGGTTTGATTTAGATAATTCCCCTACAATTCGGGGTATTCAGGGGATTGGGCTGGCTGGCACACATTCCCGGCTTTACACTCCCTATATCTTCTCCGTTGCTGGAAAAGATATCACAAAAGAATTTACTTGACAGAGATTTAGCAGAGTGGTGAGCTAAAGATAAAAAATCGCACACCACGTAATTTGTAACTTATTTCACAATATATCAAGAATTCGATAAGTTATTCTTTCAAAGTTTTGAACTTATATATTTAGTTTTGTTATTAAATAAATATTTAACATTTTATTACAAATGCTTTACAAGATGTCAGCAATAACTGTAAAGAAGCCTTTCGATAGACGCGAAAAATCTTTGTCTATACATAGAGTTAGGAGTTATAAGAATTCTTTCCCCATGCCCAATTCCCAATTCCCACTTCCCAATGTTTAAAAAATCTCAGCTAGGGGAACACTGAAACTAACCCAAAGCCAGGTTAGGTAATGGCTAGGGGTACTGTCTCCAAAGGAAATGTCATCGTGGTATTGTTTTGCAAGCGTACTAGTTTATTGATTACTTCTATGTTGCTGGGGTTAATAGCTGTGCCAAGTATGGGATGGGCACAAAAAACTCCTGACATTAAACCATCTGATTTAACCCCCGCTTACCCACCTTCTGCACCGCCACCGCGAGTAGAATCTTTGCCCGATGAACGGGGAGTGCAAGAGAATTCGCCTGAAACTGATTATCGTGTCGGTAACTTACTGGCAGATGTTACAGGCAATCTTTGGGTAGGTTCTTGGCGGGGATTATCGCGGATTGATCCTAAAACTGGCAAGATTATTTCTCGTGTTAGTTTACCGAATGTTGCTATTGGTGCTTTAGCCCAAGACAAAGTAGGACGTGTGTGGGTAGGAAGTTATGGCGGACTAGTTAGAGTAGACCCTCGCACTAATGAAATCACCGCACAGAATTTATTTTTGCCTTCTAAACGGGTTTTGTCACTGTTACTTGACAAACGAGGTTATTTGTGGACTGGTACTGATAGTGGTTTAGCCCTAATTAGTCCCGACCAAGGTTTGATTATGACAACAGTCAAAAATCTGCCTGGTGTCAGCGCCAACACCCTAACTTTAGATGCCGAAGGTCAACTGTGGGTTGGTACTCTTGATGGATTGGTGCGAGTAAATACCGCTAGTGCTGGGATTATGAAGCGAATAGCCGATTTGCCAGGGACGACTGTTCAAGCCTTAGCTATTAGTCCAGAAGGATTAATTTGGGCGGGAATGCCGAATAATTTACTAGTTATTAACCCAAAAACTGGTGCAGTGTTAAGGTCTGTAACTCGTTTACGTGGGCGTGATGTGAGAGCAATACGTTTTGCTAAAGATGGTAGTGTCTGGGTTGGAACTAGCAATGGTTTGTTACGATTAAATCCAAATACAGGCGCTGTGTTAGATGCAGAAGTGGCTGGACTTCCTTCTAGTCGGGTTCTTGCCCTTGTACCTGACATCGCTAATAAATTATGGATTGGCACTAGTGAAGGTCTAGCTTGGTTAATGCCCAAAACGGACAGTGCAAAAACCCATATTGCTTTCAGTCGCGCTGTTAAATGACAAGTTAAGAGTTAGGAGTTAGGAGTTATGAATTAAATTAAACTCTCAACTATTGACCAATACGGTTCAGTTAAGGGCTATTGGTAAAAAATTTTTGGTTTTTGAGACGCAATAAATCGCCGTCTCTACAAGTGCTTTGGTCTTATCTGAACTGTATTGAACTATTGACTTCTATCTTCACTGCTAACTCCTAACTTCTATCTTCATTTCTAACTCGTAACTCTTAACTCAGCACGGGCTAAACGCCCCGCTACCGCTAACACTACTCAGCACTCAGCACTCAAAAAATGGCAATCACTACCCAGCAATTAATTCAATGGAAACAACAGGGACGTTCAATTGTGGCATTGACGGCCTGGGATTATGCGATCGCTCAACTCATCGATGCAGCTGGTGTAGACTTAATCCTTGTGGGTGACTCTATGGCAGTAGTTCTAGGGTATGAAACAACACTGCCGATAACTTTGGATGAGATGATCTACCACGCCAAATCTGTGCGTCGTGGGGTGAAACGGGCATTAGTAGTTGTAGATTTACCATTCTTGACGTATCAAGAAAGTCTTCAACAAGCAATGCACTCAGCTGGGCGGATACTGAAGGAAACGGGCGCTCAAGCGGTAAAATTGGAGGGTGGCTATCCAGCGATCGCAGAAACTATTGCTCGTTTAGTAGAAGCTGGAATTCCGGTAATGGGTCATGTAGGTTTGACACCCCAATCTGTACATCAATTGGGTTTACGACAACAAGGGAAAACCCAAGAAGCAAGTGAGAGAATTTTACTTGAAGCGATCGCTCTGGAACAAGCAGGTGTATTTTCTCTAGTTTTAGAGCATATCCCCGCAGATTTAGCAATGCAGATTACACAAAAACTTACGATTCCGACAATTGGTATCGGTGCAGGAACTCACTGCGATGGACAAGTTTTAGTTACCTCAGATGTAATCGGTCTTGCCGAGAAGCATCCACCATTTGCAAAAGTTTACACCAACTTGCGGGAGACAATTACCAAAGCTGTACAAGATTATGCCGTGGAAGTGCGCGATCGCAAATTTCCATAAACATGGATTTTACGATCAAAAAATACAAAAAACTGCCAATTAGTTAGTTTTCATCTGTGATAAATTATCCAATCAGAGAGCAGCACATTATAAAATTGCTGAAGTTCAAAATTGTGCTACAACATCCAGAGTGAAAACTGACAGCATATTTTATCGCTTATTTCAAGAATTTCCCAGTATCTTCTTTGAACTGATTGGCAATCCTCCTGAGACTGCAAATACCTATCAATTCTCTTCAGTTGAAATCAAACAAACTGCCTTTAGAATAGATGGTGTATTTCTTCCCACTCAAGACGAAGAAAATCCGATTTATTTCGTTGAAGTTCAATTTCAACCAGATTTAGATATTTATTTGCGCCTAGTTTCAGAAGTATTTCTCTATTTGCGGCAAAAGAAATCTAAAAATTCTTGGCGAGGAGTGGTGATTTATCCCAGAAGGAATATAGATACTGGTGAACGACAAGATTGCCACGAATTCTTCAACAGCGATCGTATTAGTATAATTTACTTGGATGAACTAGGCGAAGCTGCATCACTACCAATAGGTATTGCTACCCTAAAATTAGTAATTGAAAATGAAGATACAACTATTACTAGCGCAAGAGTTTTAATCAACCGTACCAAACAAGCGGTAAATTTACAACTTCCACAAAAACAATTACTAGAATTAATAGAGACAATCCTGGTTTATAAATTGCCTAACATAAGTCGAGAGGAGATAGAAGCGATGTTTGGGTTAAGTGAGTTGAAGCAAACACGGGTTTATCAAGAAGCTAAACAAGAAGGCAAACAAAAAGGTCGTTTTGAGGCAAAGTTAGAAGCTGTACCTAAACTGCTAGCACTAGGTTTAAGTGTGGAACAGATATCACAGGCGTTAGATTCGGATGTTGCACAAGTCCAGCAAACAGTACAGCAAATACCTCTCAATGAATAAGTTCAGACAAGCGATGTCTGGCTACAAGACGCTTCTCTACGAGACGCTGCGCCAATGCATCTACGCATCTTCCTAACTAAAAATCTCAGCTAGAAACCCCATACTTAGAGGTGCAGTAATGATACAACAAGTCACATCAGAAACCCCAATCGAAGTTATCTACCCAGAAAGTGACGGGCAACCAATGGCGGATAATACAGAACAATTTGCATGGATTGTCAAAATTAAAGAAAATTTAGAAATCTTATTTGCATCCTCAGCTGATGTATTTATCGCCGGAGATTTGTTTTGGTATCCAGTTAAAGGAAGCCCTAATATTAAACAAGCGCCTGATACGCTGGTAGTCTTTGGCAGACCAAAAGTAAAACGGGGTTCCTATTTACAGTGGGATGAAGATAATATACCTCCGCAGGTAGTATTTGAAATACTCTCACCAGGTAATACGCTCAAAGAAATGACCAAAAAATTGCAGTTTTACCAGCGTTACGGTGTGGAAGAATATTATATTTACGATCCAGAAAAAAACGATTTAAATGGCTTGCTCCGTTCTGGGGATAGTTTTGAAGTCATTGAAGAAATGAATGGCTGGGTAAGTCCGCGTTTGGAAATCCGTTTTCAACTAACATCGGATACGCTGGAAATTTTTTCCCCTTCTGGACAAAAGTTTTTGAGTCCCGTAGAAATTGACCAGTTGCGTGAACAAGAACGTCAAGCAAAGGAGGCAGCTTTACAAGAATTAGAAAAAGAGCGCGATCGCTATCAAGAATTACTAGCTAAACTCAAAGAAAAGGGAATTGATACAGATAATTTATAATTGCTACTGTTGTATTTACAGAAGTAGTCATGAATTAGGTGTTTTTATTTAATTTTACTTCTGTGATGCTGATAGATACTTATAATATTAGGAACTAAAAATTTAACTATGGAACAACAACCGATACAAGTAATTGGAGGTGGACTAGCTGGGACAGAGGCAGCGTGGCAAATAGCCCAAGCTGGAGTACCGGTAATTCTCCATGAAATGCGGCCAAAACGCTTCAGCCCTGCTCATCATACAGAACATTTGGCAGAATTAGTGTGTAGTAATTCCTTTGGGGCAATGGCAAGCGATCGCGCAGCAGGATTATTGCACGAAGAATTACGCCAACTAGGTTCTATTGTCATCTCCAAAGCTGATGAACACGCCGTACCTGCGGGTGGGGCGTTAGCGGTAGACAGGGGACAATTTGGCCAAGACTTGACTCAAACTTTAGCCAACCATCCTTTAATTGAATTTCGCCGGGGTGAAGTATCTGCGATTCCTGAAGGAATTGTAGTTTTGGCAACCGGGCCTTTAACCAGTCCCGATTTAGCTGAAGATTTGCAACGCTTTACGGGGATGAAATACCTCAGCTTTTTCGATGCCGCTAGTCCAATTATTGTCGGAGAATCCATTAACCGTGATGTTGCTTTTATGGCATCACGTTATGACAAAGGTGAAGCCGCCTATCTCAACTGCCCAATGAATAAAGAGCAGTATTTGCACTTTAGAGAAGAACTTTGCAAAGCGGAACAAACAGAACTCAAAGGTTTTGAACGGGAAACGGCGAAATTTTTTGAAGCGTGTTTACCCATTGAAGAACTAGCACAGCGTGGGGAAGATACCATGCGCTATGGCCCGCTAAAGCCGGTAGGATTGTCAGATAGTCGCACCGGGGAACGTCCTTATGCTGTGGTGCAGTTGCGACAAGAAGATAAAGCCGGTCAACTGTGGAATATGGTAGGATTTCAAACTAATCTGCGTTGGGGTGAGCAAAAACGCATATTTCAGCTAATCCCAAGTTTGGAAAAAGCGGAGTTTGTGCGCTTGGGAGTAATGCACCGCAATACTTTTATTAATGCTCCTCAGCTAATGCATCCGACTCTGCAATTTAAAGAGCGTCCGACATTGTTGGCTGCGGGACAATTGATTGGTACTGAAGGCTATACTGCGGCGGCGGCGGGTGGGTGCTTGGCGGGAATTAATGCAGCGCGGCTAGCTTTGGGTAAAGAACCTTTAGTTTTGCCACCAACAACAATGATGGGTGCGTTACTGGAATTTATTAGTTCCGCTTCGCCGAAGCATTTTCAACCAATGCCGCCCAACTTTGGGATTTTTCCCGAATTGGGTGCGAAAATCAAAAGTAAGCAGGAGCGTTACGGACGTTACCGCGATCGCTCTTTAACCGATTTAGCAAACTGGAAAGCTAATCAGAATTAATGGGAATTGGGAATTGAGAATTGGAGAGAATAACATCGCCTCTTTCCCCTCTGCTCCCCTGCTCCCCTGCTCCCCTGCCCCCCTGCTCCCCTGCTCCCCTGCCCCCTGCCCCCCTGCCTCTTCTCCCCACTCCCTATTTAATAAAACTTCAAATAGGTTTATTATCCTTTAAAATATTTTGCAGAAAATTAGGTAAGGTATATGGCTGATATTGTTGATATTGCAGTTACGGCTGAGTCTTTCAAAACACTGGTAGCAGCTGTACAAGCTGCTGGTTTAGTAGAAACATTGAAAAGTCCTGGCCCCTTCACTGTCTTTGCACCAAATGACGATGCTTTTGCCAAGTTACCACCGGGAACTATCCAAACTCTGTTACAAAATATTCCCCAGCTAACGCGGATCTTAAAGTATCATGTCGTTCCCGGAAAGCTGCTAAAGGCTGATTTGGCAGAACTCGGTACAGTTAATTCTGTAGAAGGTTCACCTATTAAAATTCATTCTTCAGATGGTTTTGAAGTTAAAAATGCCACAGTTTTAGCAGCAGATATCGAAGCTGATAATGGCGTAGTACACGTTATCGATACCGTGATTTTACCAGGTTAATTCAGCCAGGGTGGAAACATCCACCCTATTTATCTAAAATCTTTATAATTAACTAACTATTGAGTAGTATCAAAACGCAACTCAATATTTTAATTTATGTTATGTTTGCAATGTGATTACTCACTCATCTGTTAATGTAAATTTAGTAATTTTAAAATAAATTAAGTTCTTAAAAAGCTAACATCTATCCCAAGAACATTAATGCTCGATTTTAACACCTTAGTAGAGTTCTCTCGTGGCAACTGCATAGGTATTTGTGCGTTTCTCGTACCAGCAAACTTGATTGTCACAATTTTAACGATGAGCTTAGTAGCCTTACGTCGCCCATCATATCAAGTGTGGCAATCTGCTGGAATTGCCAGCTTTTTCGCTTCCGTAATGATATTGCACGTTTACACTTGGTTCATGATTGGCGTGGTGATGGCTCCTACTTACATCTTGCTGTGGTTAGCAATCACGTGTTTGGTGACTAATTTGGCAGCAATTCTTTTTCAAAGACGTTACAATAACAGCCCTACTTTTTCTAACAACGTCTGAAATCTAGACTTCTCCATTCATGCTCAAGGATGGCATATAGCCAAGAGTCTCGCCATTCTCCCTTTATCCAATGGTGTTCTCGCAAATATCCTTCCTGCTGCATTCCGATTTTTTCCATAACTCGTGCTGAAGCAATGTTTTCTGGATGACAAGTCGCAATGATGCGATGTAAGTCTAACTCCTTAAAACCGAAGGATAGAATTGCTTTTACAGTTTCTGTCGCATATCCGTATCCCCAAAATTCCTTAGTAAAACAGTATCCAATAGAGCCTGTTTTATTACCAATATCCTTAACGGATATGCGACAGATACCAATTAATTGATTTTAGGCTTTTAAAGTCACTGCTAAGGCAAAATGCCGACGGGGTTTTTCTCCTTGTAATGCAATCTCTCTTTGCAAAAACTTTTTAGTCTCTTCTTCGTTATTAGGGCCAAATGTCAAATAGCGCACAACTTCACGATCGCTAGCATATCGATAAACTGCTGGCCAATCAGATTCTACAAAGTCTCGCAGTATGAGACGTTGGGTTTCTAGCGGTATCATCTAGAAAATTCTGCACGTAACTGATTGACAACCCGATCTAGCCCCACAGAATGAGCGGCTTTAAACAATAAACGATCGCCTGTTTGCACAAATGTCTTTAACCTAGCCACCAAATCGACATGAGTTGCAAAGCACTCCGATGGGATACCTTTGGCACTTTGAACGATCGCTTCGGCATCTTCTCCATCTACCAAAACCAACAAACCGTCTAAATTCAACTTTCGTACTGTTTCTCCCACTTGCTGGTGCAACTGCTGCGATCGCTCCCCTAATTCTTTCATCGCACCCAACACAGCAATCTTCCGTTTTCCGGGTGTATCTGCCAATAATTGCAACGCTGCAATCATAGCTTCTGGTGCAGCATTATAAGTTTCATCTAAGATTACCACATCATTAGCTAAGTTAAATCGCTGCGATCGTCCTGTGGGCATATCCACCTCCACACCTGCTTTCAGGGTTGCCCAATCGATCCCCAACACCTTTGCCACCGCTAAAGCTGCTAAAAAATTAATCGCATTGTGACGGCCGGGTAGCGGTAGAGGTAGTTGGATTCCGGCAACTTCCACAGTTTCGTTATCAATTAACTCCCCTTGAATATCCCCACCAGAAAAGCCGTAAGTTAAAACTTCTCCGTGCCAATATTTTGCCGCCGTGGTCATTAATAAAGGATTGTCGCGGTTGAGAATTGCCACACTATCAGCAGCCATCTCAACTAACAACTCACATTTTGCCTCAGCGATCGCTTCTTCGGAACCCAGTAACTCAATATGTGCCGTCCCCACATTGGTAATTAATCCAATTGTTGGACGCGCTATTTGGGTTAGTTCGGCAATTTGTCCCCTACCCCGCATCGCCATTTCAATCACGGCATAGTCATTTTCTGCGCCAAGTTCTAGGAGAGTTTTTGGGACACCAATTTCGTTGTTGTAATTTCCATAAGTTTTGTGAACTCGTCCCTTTGTTCCTAAAACTGCGGCGATCAATTCTTTGGTTGTAGTTTTACCCACGGAACCAGTTACACCAATTACAGGAATATTAAAGCGATCGCGCCACCATCTGGCGATTTGCTGATATGCCTTGAGAGTGTCTTTTACCTGCAATACTGGTAAACCGGGATTTTCGTATTCAAAATCTACAATTGCTGCTATTGCACCCTTTGCGATCGCAATTGGCACAAATTCATGTCCATCAAATTTCTCGCCTCGCAAAGCCAGAAATACTTCACCTGGCTTTAGGGCGCGGCTATCTGTTTGTATACCGCTACTTACTTGTATTAAAGCAGTTTCAGATAAGTTTATCGGACTGGCCAAAAGAACTTCAACCAGTTGGGTTAGGGTCGCAGAGCAATGCATAAGTAATTTACAATTTAAATTTCTGACATAATACTGCATTGAACAACAAAATTTCATGATTTACGCACTAAAAACCTGAAACCTAGATCCTCGTTTTTAAGGGTTTGGGTAATATCTTGTGCATAATTCCTAGAGTTGTGACTTCTCGAAAAAGTTACCAATCTAAACCTAGCCATAACAACACCAAAAATAGTGCCAAAAAAGTTTAACTTCTTTGGCACACTTTCTTTATAAGCTATTTATATAGTTTAATTAAGAATATATTTTATCGCTCTATCCACGATTTTTAATTAAGATTACTTGCATAATTTGCATTGCTCTCTCACTAGAAACGTTTAAAGCTTGATATAAATCGTTTAAGAAGTTTTTTTCTTCTTCAGCTACAATTCCCTCAGCTAAGACGAAATCAGTGGCTACTGCAAAGGCTGATTCTCGCAAGTCTTGAGATAGAGAATCTTTGGCTGCATCGAATAAAGCATTAAAACCATCACCCTGGAGAATGCCCAAGATTTTGTCGAACAGCCTATCCATCATTTCATGGGGATAACTTTTAAAAAGTTTCATCCGAGATAGCACAAAAGTGATAGAATTTGCTTGCTCAACAGAAAGATAACCGTCTGATGCTGTTGCTATCAAAATAATGACAGCAAAGGCTTCGGCTGGATTGAGTGCCGCTTGAGTTTGGTTTTCTGTGTCCAAAACAGCGTCGAATAGACCCATTATAGTAACTCCTTGGTTAGAGTCTCAATAGCGTTACTGCTACCTGTGTATTTGGTATATTTACAGGTAAAACTGTAACGTTATGAGACTTTCATGCTTTAGTATTCCCAGGATTTCTCAACAGCGAACACCTGCACCCAATGGCTTTTGGCAAAAACTATACTGCCATTTGTAAACTTAACGTTCTCCTGTTTTTTCTATTGTTTCAATTACCGCCAAACCTATACCAGAAGCTGCTATTAGCAATACTGCTGATATTAAATAGGCGTTGGTTAGCATCCGTAGGGCTTCATCGAAAAAAATGTAGGTGGTCATTGCTTCACCTTTTGAATTTTGTGCTGCTAGTGCTTTTTATTTCTCCACACCCAGATAGGTGAATTTCGCTGAGAAACTACTAGCAATTGCATCTTAACAAAACTTTAGCTCTTTCAGAACCCCGTTCAAAGTTTTTCTTTCTGAAGATTTAATGAACTTGACAAAAAATCTCATTGGGCATTACGCACAGTGGAAAGACTTATGCAACTTTCCCTCTACTCCCATGCTCAATAAACCTTTGCCTGTTTTATTTTTGCTAACTTAATATCCATTAATGAGAAATATAGTCAACCTCTTTGGGGAATTCAAAATGACGCTCTCTACGAGACGTTAAAAGAGTACGCGGACTCGCTCATAGCGCTGATATGCCGCAGGCTTTACGCTGTACTATCCGCTAGTTGTACAGAATTCTGACTTCTGTTTTAATAAAAGAAAAAGGGCATAGACAAGGATTAAACCTGTTTTTAATTTTAAATTGGTTAAAGTAAACAGCGCTCAATAGTTGCTACAACTGATTGAGAAAGAGTGTCAAAATCGTAACCACCTTCTAAGCCAAAAAGAATTTTACGAGTTAGTCCTAGACAATAATCAGTAAATAAAGCGTAGTCTTCTGGCTGTAAATTGATACTTGCCAAAGGATCTGCGGCATTGCCATCATAACCCGCACTCACAATCAGTAAATCCGCCTGAAAGTTGGCTAAAAACGGTACTACCTGTTTCTCAAATAGTGGCTGATATTCGGCAATATCACTACCAGGGCGTACTGGTAAATTTAATACATTATTATGAAAGCCGCGTTCTGTTGCTCTCCCAGTACCGGGGTAGCATGGATATTGATGTAGGGAACAGTAGGCGATGCGTGCTTCACTTTCAACGATCGCTTGAGTACCATTACCGTGATGTACATCCCAATCGAGGATGGCGACGCGGTTAACTCCGGGTTGTTCGAGGGCAAAGAAAGCGGCGATCGCAGCATTAGAAAATAGGCAAAAGCCCATCCCCGCATCGCTTTCTGCATGATGCCCTGGAGGACGTGCTAATACAAAAGCTGGATTAGCCGACTTTAACACAGCTTCAACACCATCCAACCATGCACTGACTGCCAGCAAAGCCACATCATAACTGCGCGGGGAAACTGGCGTATCTCCATCCAAAGGGCCGCCGCCACTAGAAGCGATTTGCCAAAGTTTTTTAATATAGGCTGGGCTATGGGCTTTAACCAACATAGACATCAGTGCTGGCTGTTCTGATGTTGGTGTGGGCGATCGCCAGTCAATTTTATCTGCAAATGTAGCTGCTTTTAAAGCGGTGGCGATCGCACTTAAACGCTCTGGTTTTTCGGGATGGTATTTTCCAGTCTTGTGATCTAAAAATTCGTCGGAATAAATGACTGGCAGCATAGGACGAAAAAGTTGGCAGCAAGACAATGAATGCTATTGTATCGTCACTAGCACAAACAGTTTTCCCTTTTACTAGAACACAGGTGGAAAAAATTTAAGTTTCGTAAAGATGTATTGAACTGAACAAACATGATGCTAGATTAAGAGCAAGGTACAAACAGGTTAAAAGTTACTAAAAACTTTCATATTAGAGCCTGTACCTTCCGCTCTAATAACACTGCGATCGCTCTGAACTTGTGGCATCCATTGAATATGTTTTTACTTTAAGTTCAATGAGTTGTTTTGGAGGTTTTGAAAACGCACAGTCAGAAAATGCCTGCCTAGTTAGAATATAAGGATGTGCAATTCTGAGTATAGCGATCGCCAATACTGTCCACCTTAGTTGAGTTACTTACTTCTGAATTCTCCAATCTTCAAGAAACCGCCCCAAGCTGCTGATATTCATCCATCGTAGCTTCCGGCGGTTTCTGCTTTGAGTGTTTTCATTTCAATTGCAGATTGATAGATAAGGGCTTTCATTTGTCCTTTGTTATGTATTTAGACCAATGACCAATGACTAATAACTAATGACCAATTAAGGTAATTACAGTCACTTCTGGCGGGCAAAATAAACGTCCTGGTTTATAAGTTCCTAAACCCCGATTGACATATAGTTGATTTTCTTGCACCTTGTGAAATCCTTGCGCCCACTCCCAATATCGCACGACTTTAGAACAGTCTCCTAGAAAAAATGTTACCCAACGCCGTAATTTTTTGGGAATTTGTTTGAGTAACTTTTTATAATAGAAAACTACAGGGCCAATGCCAGGAATTACAATGTGGCCGCCGTGAGTATGACCAGATAATTGCAAATCTACGCGCCATTGTTGTAGTATCTTTGCTGTATCTGGGTTATGGGATAAAACAATGCGGGGTGTAACAGAATCTAGTTGATTCATGACTAGTGCAGGGTAAAATTCCTGTGACCAATAATCAGCTAGTCCTACCAATGGTAATTCTTTTCCTAGTGGATAGGCGATTTCATTCCAAAGCACATGCACCCCAATACTAGTAAACGCCTGTGTAACTTCTGCTTTTGAATGGCTGTAATAAATATCGTGATTACCCAGTACAGCGTAGATACCACAGCGACTTTGCAGATGTTTGAGTCGATGCACCAATTGATGAATCGGTGTCGGATCGTCAGTTACATAGTCACCAGTTAATAGAATTAAATCCGGTTCAGCTTCGTTAGTAAGTGCGATCGCTTTTTCTAACATCTCTTCCGACAGCCGCAAACCATCGTAGTGAAAATCTGACAACTGCACTAGCGTTGTACCTTGTAAAGATGCTGGAAGTTCCGCAATCTTAACCGTGATTTTATCTACTCTTAAATGTCCCGTAAACAACCAATGCATAAGGCAAGCAATACTCCTCATACCAGCGCTTACAGCTTACCAAAAATAAAAATGTAACTTGATAAACTGCAATAATTTATGTCATATATAGCAGTCTGCTTTGATTTTTGAATTCATTTGCCTAGAGACGCAAGAGGCAATAGGCGGTAGTCTATTCAAGTTGTATTTAGCTCCGCAAAAATAAAATAGGATTCCTATACTCCAAATATAATTAGCTAGTTAGCTTAAATCCTTAAGTTAAACTGAGAAGACCTTGTTTTAATTTGCTCTTAACTGATTAACCATAATACCTATAGGAATCATATTTGATTTCTGAAAAATCTAAGTATTTGTAGGGTGTGTTAGGCATAAGCCGTAACGCGCCATTCTTAAGGCTTTGGTGCCGTACTCTTTGCGCTCACACCCTACGCATCTTTTCAAAAATCAAATAGTAGTCCTATATTTTGATTCTGTTCATTAATTCTAAAATTTGAATTATCGAACGAAGGCAGCGTTACAGGAGGAAGAAAATATATTTTTTACCTTCTAGCTTCTACCTCCTGCCTCCTTCCCTACTCACTTTGTAGTGTGATTATAGTAACTTCTGGGCGGCAAAATAACCGTCCTGGGAGATAAGTTCCCAAACCACGATTGACATACATCTGATTTTTTCCGATTCGATGGAAACCCTGTGCCCATTCCCAATGTTTGACTACAGAAACATTTGCTTCCAAAAATCGGACTCGACGGCGCACTGCTAAGGGTATGTTTTTTGCAATCTTGCTGTAAATCAACGCCCCCGGGCCAAGTCCAGGAATCACGATTTGGCCACCGTGAGTATGACCAGATAATTGTAAATCAACTCGCCATGCTTGCAGTATCTCCGCAGTATCTGGGTTGTGGGATAATACAATACAGGGTGTGTCGGGGTTTAATTGATTCATCACTGGTACAGGATTGAATTCCCGTGACCAACTATCCGCCAGTCCAACGAGTGGCAATTCTTTTCCTAGTGGGTAGGCAATTTCATTCCAAAGGACATGGATGCCAATGCTAGTAAGGGCATCTGTAACCTCTACTTTTGCTTGTTTGTAATGTATATCATGATTGCCAAGAGCCGCATAGATACCACTGCGACTTTGCAAATGTTTGAGTCTAAGTATCAGTTGATGAATCGGTGTCGGATTGTCAGTTACATAGTCGCCAGTTAATAAAATTAAATCTGGTTTAGCTTCGTTAGTAACTGCGATCGCTTTTTCTAACATCTCTTCCGACAGCCGCAAACCATCGTAGTGAAAATCTGACAACTGCACCAGTTTCTTACCTTGTAACGATACAGGCAAACCTGCAATGTTAACCGTCAATTTTTCTGTACTCAACGGCCCAGATAATAACCAATGCATAAGACGTTCAATAAATCTATATGATAGCGCTTACAGCTTAACCAAACATCGTTGTTTTGTATGTAGCTACTAGGGCAACTTTTTTAAAATTTCATGAAAGCTCTATAATGTAGCGTATTTATACTTACTTAAAGTATAAAGAAATTAGTAAAATAAATAATAAGTTTCATTGTATATATCCAGAAGAAGTTTGTATTCGCGCTAGCGATCTCCTTTATTACTGGGGTATACATATCTTTGAAAACCCAGAAAAGCCTGCGAGTAGATTAGCTTTTGATCTGGTTGGCGGAAGATGCTACCCGCGCGAAGATTTTATCAATTTAGCAGACTATAGGAATCATATTTGATTTCTGAAAAATCTAAGTATTTGTAGAGTGTGTTAGGCGTAAGCCGTAACGCACCATTCTTAAGACTTTGGTGCGTTAGCGACAGCGTAACGCAACGCCAGTGACGCTCCTGCGTCGCTACCGCTCAAGTCGGGAAACCTGTCCATGCGACTGGCTCCCCTACGTATCTTTTCAAAAATAAAAATTTCGTTCAAAAATCAAATAGTAGTCCTATATATTGAAAGAGTAGCTGGTAAGTAGGCAGGCGTAATTAAATATAAGATCAAACCTCACCCTCAATCCTTCTCCAAAGTATCGGAGAGGGAAGCGGGAGGCAGGGTGAGGTATTTAATTTGAACCACTTACTTGTATATAAATTTGATTTGATTACTGAATTACTCGTGGAGACATGGGACAGGGAACAGGAAAGAAAAAATGATAGTTTTAGTGAGTTTTGTTCAAAAATCAAGTAGGAATCCTATATGAATTCTTAAAGCTAATTGAGACTTTTAATAAAAAACTACGATTAGATTACACCAATCTTTATTTGATTTATTAATAAATAAAAAATAGCGTTACCATAATAAAAGGCAAACGCTATTTTTCATTTAATTCCCGATAGTTAAAAGAATTTACTAAATATCCTTCAGTCATTATCCGCGATTTTGCTTTTATACAGCACTGCGGTTGGTTATTAAATTCCACAAGAAAACTGCAACAATTGCACCAAGAACTGCTACTGCAATACCTGGAATGCTGAGACTAGGAGCAGCTAAACTTAACGTTCCTGTACTGAAAAATACTCCTAAGCTACCGCCAACGAAAGCACCGATAATTCCTAACAAGATTGTTCCCAGAATTCCGCCACCTTGATGACCGGGGTAGATAGCCTTAGCGATCGCACCAGCAATTAGACCTAAAACAATCCAAGCAAGAATATTCATTGTAATTAAATGGGTAAACGTTTTTCACTCACGAATACATATTATCAATCTCAATCTTTTGATTCCATCTACCATCAGAATTAATTATTAATATCCATGAGGAATAGTTTAATTGCAACTCTAGGTATTAGGTTTGATTTGGAGAAAATATCCGTAGGATATGAGCGCAAAGAGTACGGCATCAAACCCCTGACAATAGTTAGTGCGTTACGAACTCCGTTCTAACACAGTCATTGAATATGAAGTTAGGGAAGTGAAGCGAACCTGATAATAGTTAGTGCGTTACGAACTCCGTTCTAACACACTCTACAAATACTTAATTTCGTTCAAAAATCAAATAGTAATCCATAGGTTTATGGATATTTAGGATAATTAGTTAAAAAAAGCTCCTAGTAGGTCTTAAACTAGGAGCCGATCAAACTATTGCTTGGTAATTGAAGTATATGTCTTTTTAATTAGCTCTCTCCTCTACTAGAAGAATTAAGCTGAGTTTTCAAAGACTGTCTCTAAAGTAATGTAAAAGAGATAAAATCAGGTGATGTCTACGATGGGCGTAGTTGTAGGAACTTAATTTTCAACATTCCGCACTTAGATATCGTCAGGATATAGTTTGATACAAAAAACAAGCGCTAAGGGGATGGACATTGGGCATTGGGGATTAGTTACTGGGTATTAGTATTGAAAATTAGGTGTTAGGAAAACTATTCTCTAGTTCTCATTCCCTAGTCCTCAATCTCTAATTCCCAGTTAAAATGCCTAATGAAATTTGGTTATCACAGTTGCAAAGACATAGAGCGATCGCAGTTATCCGTGCCCCTAAAATTGAAGTGGGGTATCAAATGGCAATGGCTGTAGCATCTGGGGGAATGCAGATCGTTGAGATTACCTGGAATAGCTCACGCGCTGGGGAATTAATCACTCAACTACGCTCAGAATTACCAGCCTGCACCATTGGTACTGGTACGTTATTCAATGTGCAACAGCTACAAGAAGCGATCGCATCTGGGGCGCAATTCCTCTTTACACCCCATGTTGACTCAGCAATGATTCAAGCAGCACAAGAAAAAAATGTACCTATTATCCCAGGGGCGCTGACTCCTACAGAAATTGTTACCGCCTGGAGTCAGGGTGCTAGTTGTGTAAAAGTGTTCCCCGTGCAAGCAGTAGGAGGGGCTGATTATATCAAAAGTTTGCAAGGCCCACTAAGTCAGATTCCCTTAATTCCTACTGGCGGCGTGACTTTAGAAAATGCCAAAGAATTTTTACAAGCCGGAGCGATCGCTGTCGGTTTGAGCAATGAGTTATTTCCCAAAAAGCTTGTCACAGAGGGAAATTGGCAAGCGATCGCATCTGGGGCCAAAAAGCTGATACAACAGTTAGGTTAACTTAGAACAAAGCATCAAAAATTCACGTCTATTAAAGTAATAGATAGAGAAATAAAGGTGAAAGCTGATAAGTTTCTCAAGACTTCATGATTTGAGTGGGAGTGTATCTAAAATGAAAAAATTAATTTATGCTGACTGGGTGCGTCGCTTAAAAATACTCTTGACTGGTACAGTACTATCCTTAAGTGTTTTTACTACTACTGGAACAAGTGAAGTTTGGGCGAATTCTAAAGATAAAATGATTGCACAAACAATCCAGACATTGCAAAAATCAGATCAGCGTTGGATTCAAATTGATCTTTCAAAGCAACGGTTAATAGCTTGGGAAGGAGACAGAGTGGTTTATGGAAGTGCTATTTCCTCGGGTAAAAAAGCAACTCCCACTCTTGTTGGAACATTTAAAATTCAATCCAAGTTCAAAACTACCCGAATGCGGGGAGAAGACTACAATGTTCCTAACGTTCCTCATGCAATGTTTTACCAAGGTAATTACGGTATTCACGGTGCTTACTGGCATAAAAAGTTTGGTACTCCAATGAGCCACGGCTGCGTGAATCTTGCACCAAAACACGCTAAATGGCTATTTGAGTGGGCATCGGTAGGTACACCAGTAATCATCCAAAAATAGTAGGTGAAGCAGCTAAAAAGCAATCTATGAAAGATCATTAACAACAAGAAATCAAGACAATTAAGTGATTCCCAGCAAGATTTTATGCTGGGAATCTTCGGAGTCGAAATTATTGAAATTGAAATAAAATATATTAGTCATTAGTCATTAGTTGGGAATCAATACTGTTCAGTTCAGTTAAGCCCAAAATACTTGTTATAGACACAAAATTTTATGTCTATACAGGTTTAATATCAGTACCAAAAATCCTTAACCCAAGGGTATTGATACCAATTCTTTATGAAGCTGCGCTAAATAAGGCTTCAAGGATAAAGTCGTAAGAAGTAAGAGAAGCAATCATCTC